>CAYSGP010000240.1:0-5593 GCA_964430095.1 uncultured Ignavibacteriaceae bacterium | reverse complement strand
ATTTTCCTGTAAAGAGATGCCGTTGCCAAATCGGGAGCGATCATAAATCTTATAACCTGGTTAAAGAAATTACGGGAAATTTCAGCGACGGACTTGTAAAACAAGACAGGGCATATATTGTTGCCGGCCAGACACCTGCTGACGGACATTATAAAGAAGAGATGAAACCTTTCTGGGCAAATGTGCACCGTGCTCATTCAGGCTTTAAAGGAATCGTGAACTGTTATGAGAGCTATGAGAATATCCAGCGCTTTCTCTTCGGGAACATTAAAACCGAAATATCTCTAAGAAATATTCAGTTAAGCATAGATCAGGAAACTGATACAAAATATTTCTATGATTTTGAATTTATGTTTTCTATCCGCAAGACAAATGTATACCTGCACAGGAGAGAGCAGGAACCTTGCGAGAACGCCATGCGTTTGGAGTACAATAAAATTCCGCACGAGCTTTTCCTTCACACTTTTTTTATGAACTCCGGTCTTAAAGACCCCGGCTCAAATTTTTCGCACTTCATGATTAAACTAAGAATTGTGGAGCACCGGGTGAAGGAAGGATTTTTATGGGATCATGAATATCCGGAAAGACCGATTTATAATGAAACTGCGGAAGTACGGATCGGCGACAGCGATCCTTCCAATCCCGGAGAAGAAATTGAATTCCGCTGGCTTTCCGACGGAGATAAGTGGAACAGGATTAAACCGGATAACGGGGATTATCATTTCCATTTCCGGAAAGCTAATGCAATAACCGCGGAGATTGTAATAAAAGCAGGAGCGTGGCCGGATGCAAATCTGACAAGGGATGAATAAACAAGTTTGCGTAATCCTGACATTAATTAAAGTTTAGGTTCAAGTTCAAGTTCAAGTTTTACTCCTTCTTGAACCTGAACTTGAACTTTATCTTGAACTTTTTATGTAAATAAAATGGCAGCCAGAGAAGCTCAAAAATATTTAAATCTTCTTCGCAGCGAAGCACAGAATCATTACCGGACTCAGGACAGCATCTACAAAGAAAAAACTGCCGGTCAATCGGCTTTAAATAAGCTGGACGATTTTCTTACAATTAAAGTTATCAAATGGATTTTTCATTATATAAAAAGCCGTTTCGGGGGAAAGCACAAGTTTAAAAATTATTCCGGCTCTAATAACGGTGTATTCAAAATGATATCAGTCAACTCCGGCAGCAGCGATGAAATAAAGATAACCGTAGCGTCGGATTGGGCTACAGATACAATCGAAAGTGATTTGATCGGTGAAAGGATGAATAATGAAAAAGCAGATTATACAATCCAGCTCGGCGATACATATTATGTGGGTACTCCAAAAGAAATGGAATGCAATTACTTAATCCCGGGGAATTCTTGGCCCCGGGGGAAATCCGGAACCTTGTCTCTCCCCGGGAATCATGATTTCTACAGCAACGGCGACGGTTTTTTTGAAAAACTGCTCCCCAAAATGTTTGTAAAAATTCCCGGAGGAGAAATTACCCAGGAGGCAAGTTTTTTCTGTTTGGAAAATGACTACTGGAGGATTTTAGGATTGGATACCGGATATCATTCAGTCGGCCTGCCATTGATAGAATTTATTTTTAAACCGGATGCACATCTTGATACTGTTATTGTTGATTGGATGAAAAACGCTGTTAAATTGGGGAGCGGGGATGACAAGAGAGGATTAATTCTTCTAACACATCATCAATATTATTCTGCATTTGAAGATGAATATCCGGAGCCAGCAATTAAACTGGCTGAATTTATCGGCAAAAAACGGCCGGTAATTTGGATTTGGGGACATGAACACCGTTTTTCCGTCTACGGCTGCCTTCAGATGAAAGACGGTATAACAGCCTTCGGACGATGTATCGGCCACGGAGGCATGCCGATAGAAATTATTCATGAAAAAGAATTAAGTAAATTGAAGAAGGACAGGAAATTAGTTTTATTCGACAACCGTTATAAAAGCAGACTGGGAAAAACTGACATCGGGCATAATGGTTATTCCAATTTATTATTTAACAGAGATAATTTAACAATAGAATACTTCGATGAGAATAAGAAAATACTTTCTGAAGAATGGAAGATCGATTTGAAAACAGGTTTATTGTCCGGAAAGAAAATAAATGATTTTACCGATGGTTCGTATCCTTCAACTTTGGAAAGCGGTAGAGACAAGCTTTTTCACTTTTGTAAAAATATGGAAGAGGCAATAAGAGAATAGTTTTGCAGGTCGAAGCGCTAGCTTCGACCAAATTAGTTAAGCACAGCATTAAGTTCTATCCCCTTGGTAAATATTAGTGGACGAAACTTTGCCTCGTCCTACAAATACAAAAATTATTTTTTAGCTGATGCCGGCTTTCTTTTCATTCTTTATTTTTTTGGGTCTCTTCTTCCGGTTTCCTGCCTGTGCCTCGCAACTTTACAAATTTATTTAATAAATCAAACCAGAATGGAGCTCCGAGAGATATTGCAAGTGCAGTGATTAAGCATCCGAAAAAATTTTCCCAGATATGCGAGGTAAAATCATCCCAAGATTTCCATCCTAAGCCGATAATCTGGTTTGCTGTTTCTATATCTGCTTTGTATAAACTATCGGCACGCACAACGAGCAGATCAAAACGGTTTGCAGTAATGCTATCGGTACTGGTATATTGGGCATTGTTTCTAACATAGTTTTCAGAAAGCTGCAGAATCTGATCACGTGCATTTTTATCTTTGGATAAACGGTCCACAATCTCAAGTGTATTTACATTAAACGAAATTGCCAATACAAAGCCGATAATAAGCACAATTAACTGAATCTGTCTTTTGTACCATCCGGAAGCTCTTTCCATCATATCGTTGAACCATTTTTCCAGATTAGTTTTAAATTTCTCGACATTGTTCCCCGCATCGATAAGAAATGATTTAAGAAGCTTTATCGTATCGCTTTGCCATCCGGAATCGCCGGCTTTTTTCCCCAGCTCATCGAGTTTTTCATTTATCTTTTTTATTGATTCCTCTAAGTCGATTGAATCGAAACCCTTCAATATGTCAACCATAGTTTTGGAGAAATTTTCGGGAGTAATGTATGAAGGTCTTCTATGCAATTTTCCGGTGCTCATATATTTTATTAGCGGGTGACTGTAGAAATTTTCATATAACTTCTTTTCAAGCGGAGTTTTACCATCATCAATAAGCATTCTTTTAAGAGCACGGCCCAAATTCCGGGCACGAAGGCTGAAAAGCGATGCAATTAATTCATTAATTATGGTAGTAAAAAGAGAATACATAGCGTAAATAAAAGAGAGGCCAATCATCATCTGCAGAACAATATTATCAAGCATATTTGTTCCTTGTAAAGATTTTATTCAAAATGATTTTTACCTATTTGTTCGGGAAAGAAATTTTAATTAAAAGCCACTGCACCTATAGCTATGCCTAGTGCAATACCCAATGCTCCGAATCCCACATACTTCCAGATGTTTGTAAGCTCTATTTTATTTAAATCAGAATTTATTTCATCCAGTTTTATCATTGCACTGTCGAGCTGCTTGTTTGAATCTTCAAGCTTCCTGTTTGAATCGCTGAGCAAAGTGATTGAAGGCTGCAGGTTTATTGAGGATACTTTCTGCAGGCTGTCGGAGATCATCTTCAACCCGGAAGACAGAATATTTATTGATTTATCTATCTTTTCATATTCGGTAACAATCCGGAGCGATAAGCTGTCCCTTTTTTGATAAACAAGCGCGAGCCGGCTTGAAATATCGAGATAATCTTTAAGCCCGATGGCAATATCAGCCGAGGAGCACAAATTTTTCAGAGTAACATTTTCACCAGGTTTTAATAAATAAATTTTGTTAAAGCTTTCATTTATAAATGCGTCATTAAAGCTGATTTCCCCGACCGATCTCGTTTCCACATCCTGTGAAAAGGCTGAATTGCAGCTGATTACTAAAAGCAGATTAAATACAGCAATAAAATGAATTTTCATCTTACAACCTCAAGGTTATGATACTGCGGTTCTTTTAATTCTTTCGGCTCGCCCGGGATTTTATCTTTTATTTTTGCAATCTCTTCATCCAGCGATTTTCTTTTTTCTTCAAGTTCTTTCACGCTTGTTCTTATTTTATTAAACTCCTGCTTCAGCCTGCTGTTCATCGCAACCAAATCGAGGTTGGTTTCATCAATGGTTCTTTTTGCTTCGGCTATAGCATCTTTCACCCTGTTGATATTTTTAATTGTTTCCTTTATGCTGTCCTGGGCAGAAGTTACGCTGTTTTCTACGGAAGAGACTTTATCTTTAATATCAGAAAAATTAATTGCTCCGAAAATGAATAAGCCGACCAGCAAAATAATTATTATAACAAACACTGTTATAAAGCTTTTGCTCATAATGCGCCTCCAAAAATTAAGGAATGAACTTTCAGCTATTTTGTTCAGAACTTATGAAGATTTCAATTAAAAAAATGGTTTTTCGGGAGTATTAATCAAAGATAGTTTATTTATTCTTTATTTTCCAAAAATATTTTTAAGTAGAGATGAACCGGCGGCTCATCTCAATGCACAATTAACAAAATGACATTCTTTAGCTTCCCGAGAGTAGAGAAATGCTAGCCTGAATATTTTCAGAATTTCGTCTAATAAGAATAATAAGTATTTTATCTATTATAATACAAAAGAAATTTCGGGGATAATATGCAGCCAGGCATATCTTATAAAGAGATACTTATCTCTCATTACCTCAACCTTGCCCCCGAATATTTTCATTATATAAAACACAAAAAAGATGAATCAAATGAAAATATTTAAAAATTTATTTTTATGCCTGTTTATTGTTTTTATTAGTTCCTGTAATGAAAATATATATGAAGATCAGGAAGATGCATGGAGAGGAATAATTGTCCCCGGTAAAAGCATAGAAGGAGTTAAATTAGGAGATTCTAGGGAAGATGTTGTGAGAAAATTAGGTCAGCCGAATACAGGAGGAATAGCAGATGGACTATTTAGAAGCTGGTTTGGCTCGGATTATACAGAGGGCATACATGCTGGATTGTCAGTATATTATCTTGAGCTTCAGGGCGGTAGTCATGGTCCTGCAGACATAATTGCTGCCGCAGCACCATATAAAGGGAAAACTAAAGAAGGAATAAGAATCGGTTCATTATTGAGGGATGTTCATAAAGCTTACGGTGAACCGGAACACACTTGGAGTGGCGCAGTAACGAATCCATATAGAACCTGGATTGTAGATAAATACTGCATCAATCAAAAGCATTTTGAAATTCATTATGAGGACAGTTTAATAAGCGGGTTCTCTATAGGATATTTTTTGCCGCCGCCGGATGGGTTTAATGATTGTAAATAAAAAGGAGGGGTTTTCTGAAGGAATATCTAAATTATTAAGTAACCAATGTAGAGACGCAATAGCCATGCATCTCTACACAAAAAATTGTTTCAATAAAAATATGAAGAGAAAGGTACATTAATATTTATCTGATTTTTTCTCCATTTTTCAGGAATGGTTCAGCTAATCCTTTCAGCGATCCGTCTGCTTCATAGATCGGCTCGGGAGAACCCTGGCTCGCATAAGCTCTCCTTACTTTCTTGGTGTGG
>CAYSGP010000239.1:0-5729 GCA_964430095.1 uncultured Ignavibacteriaceae bacterium | reverse complement strand
AGTGGTACTAAGATTTTATATTGCCAATTACATATTGAGGAATAATCAGTGCTTATTCCATCATATTTCTTTGTGCTCAAATCTATAATATTTTCAGAATCGGATGCTGCATCTTTTCCATAGGGAGCTAAACCCATTGTCTTTCCCTCATTCAAAATACCGAAACCGATTTTTGCCGTTATTGAAGAATATAATTGACCCAATCCTAATGAATATGATTTTTCAATCAGTTTAACCCCATCTTTTCTGGAAGCATAGAACAAGCTTTGAGTCTCCATTTCCGAACCGTTTCCATCAATAATTAGGACTGCACTTTCTTCGAATCCTGAAGCATAAAAAGCAGATGCAGCGTGAGCACGATGATGATTTATTACGGCGATTTTTTCAATTGGAAATTCAAATTGATTTTTTTGATTTAGCTGGGGAACTCCGTTCAGAAGAGGATGATAATTATTTTTTGGATTATAATCGTAATCCCTGTTCCAAATAGGAAAGCAGATGTAATCTGCAACTACCAAATCAATTTCATTAATAGATGATATATTTAATTCTTTCATGCAATATTCAATGGCTTCTTTAGGATAAGCTCTTGAATGTTTGACCCTGTCTAGTCTTTCCTGGGATATAGATACAAGCTTTACGGTTGAATAGTCTTCAACAATTAAGGCTGCCCCGGTATCATGCCATGGATCGCGATGAAGACCCAGTACTATTTTTTTAGAGTGATTATTGGAAGAATTAAAATTCTTGAAACTCCCAGTTTCCATAATTTTGTTTTATTCTTATTTGCTAAAAATAGATTAGAAAATGATTCGAATATTATGCCGTAACAATTAAGGAAATCTAAAAGCAGGCTTTTATAATTTTTGGATTGCAGGTATTATTTTTTAAAGCAGACTATTCCAATATTGGCTGAATATAGCCAATTTTTTTTAAGAATTTTTATCAGCAATAATTATATCCTGGTAATCATAAAAATTTTCTCTTCCGCACCACTGTCCGTAATAGATGGGATCAACAACTTTTAAGTTTTTCTTTTCTGAAAGTTCACGGATGAAACTCTCCTCGAATGCTACAGCGGCTTCAGGATCTTTATGATCATTAAGCCGGAATTCATTAATCTTAAATTCAAATTTCACCGCAGAATCACCGTTGGATATATGCTGAAGCGATTCATCATTTATAAGAAAAAAAGTGATAAAGCAGCGTTTACCGGGTTTAAGGACTCTTGATATTTCGGATAAATAATTATCAACTTCAAATGAAAGCATATGGGTAAAAACTGATGTGAGGATTACAAAATCAAATTGATTTGATTCAAGGGGAAATTTGTAGAAACATGGACGTGTTTTTCCTGTAGGGTTGTAATGAAAATTAAAAACATCGGCATGAAAAAAATTAAAATTCTTTCTTCTGGGTTCAATAATTTTCTTGCACCATTCAATTTCCCTTTTTACAATATCAAATCCCGTGTATTTGCCTTCTTCATTTAAATATTCAGAAAGGGGTAAAGCCATTCTACCTAATCCGCAGCCTACATCTAGAACAGAATAATTCTCTTTAAGGTTTCCTATTTTAATAAAATGCTTTAAAAAATCTTCCCCGACTTTAATGAAATCTCCATTCCCAATTAAATCCTGGTAATTTTTAGGAAGATCATACTTCTCTAACAGGGAATCGGTCCCTCTTTTGAATACTTTTTTCTCCTGATCATTAACCAGGCTTTTCACATAAAAAATATTATTTAAGGCTATTTCGTTATCAGGATCATACTTTACTATTTTATTTAGAATTTCTAGAGCCTGGTTATAGTTTTCTTCCAATATTTCAATAGCCGCAATGTTGTTCATTGCATCGGTTGATTTTTCATCTAGTTCAGTCAAAATAAAATTCAGCAGTTCACGCGCTTTTTGAAATTGCTTCTGTTCAATAAGCTTTTCAGATGAAAAAATTAATTCATTTATTTTTTCTTCCTTAATTCTTTTCTCATGATTAGGCATTTTCAATCCATCCTTATCAAACAAATGCATAACAGTATAATACTAATCTAAAATCAAAAATATTCATAAGATTTCAAAAAAAGCGATGGCTTATTTTTCTGCAATAATTAACTGAACGAAGTGAACCATTTCAAAATAAGCATTTGGGACTAATTCAAAATCGAATTCCATGCCGGAAAGCCGATTATTAAAAAATAAATTGACATTTACGGCATAGAATCTTAATTTTTATACGAAATAAATAGGGATATCACAAAACAGGGGAAGGGGAATGAGTTTACTCCTTCCAAAAAAATAAACCAAAGTTTAAGAGCATGAAAACAGCTTTTTTCATCTGCAGTTTAGCATCAATTATTTTTCTATTTAACTCCTGCAGTAATTCTACCGAACCAGTTGAATTGTCGGATGTTTTTTTTGAAGTGCCGGCTGTAACCGGAATGATAATCACCGGTAAAGAAGGTCCGAAAGAATTAGCGATATGGAGACATCCATTATATCCTGAAGGTATAGAATATCCTGGTTCAGGGAATACATCTGCTAGAATAGAGGCAGATGTCCATCCAATTCCCGGTTTGAATGTGATGAACTTAGAGAATCCATATCCGAATCCAAGCAACGGTGCGGTGAAAATCATCTTTAAGGTTGCTATTGAAACCGGAGTTTCTGTCTTGATGCTTAAAGGGAGATTGCCTGAAGAAAATCCCAATGGTTTTGAGAACGGATCCGGGGGAATCTTTGTCTCGCCAAATAATGAGACAGCAGTAGTATTCTTAGATAAATATTTTTTACAACCGGGAGAATATTTGATAGATTTTGATGGAAAAATAGAAGGCAAATATTTTCCCAGCGGCTTTTATAGGATTTATTTCAAAGCCGATAATCATCTTTTTTGGCGGGATATCTTTATTGCATTAAAGAAATCCGATGTACCGCCGGATCTCGTTAAATACTTTAATATGCTGGGGTAAGTGAATGAAAAAAATATTAATTCATAAAATTGGACGGTATTATCTGTCCTTTGCTCTGGTGCCGTTTTTAATTCTTAATTCCTGCAGCAATTCGACCGAACCGAATGAATTACCTGGTCTATTCTTTGAGACTCCGGTAATCAACGGAATAATTATTACAAATTTTTATGGGCCGGAAGAAATAGGGAGATGGAGAAATCCCCAATATCCTCCCGGTATTTCAACTAATATTGGAAAAACCAATGCTGTTGAGGAGGCAGGAAAAGAGATACCTGGTTCTATACCGAAATTAATCGATATGGATAATCCTTTTCCAAATCCAACTACTGATGCCGTTGTTATTCAATTTTATTTACCGGCTGCAGCAGAGGTTTCAATCTGGTTCGTAAAAGGGAGGCTGCCTGAGGAAAATCCTAAAAACGTTGAAGCTGGATCAGGCGGTATTTTCGTTTCAACAAAAAATAAAGTTGGAGCAGTACTAATTGATAAAAATAATTTTTCAGCCGGTATCTATAGATTAGTGTTTGAGGGTAAAATTGAAGATGAATATATACCCCCAGGCTTTTACAGGATTTATTTTAAAGCAGGTAAGCATCTGCTGTGGAGGGACATTTTAATAGCAAAATGCAAAGCCGATCTGCCGCCGGAACTTAGGGATAAATATTTTAATGTAGGCAAGGAGAGATAATTGAATAGAATAAAACCAATTCATTGAAGGTGATCGCCTTTTCCGGCGGGATGTTTTATATGCCAGGACTAAAGATGATGTCCCGCTTATGTTAAGGCACTATTTAAACTTTGAACAATAAAACATAAAGGAGATATAATGAAAAAAAGCAACGTTGTTTTTTCACTAATATTTTTCGGCATATTGATATCATCAATTACGATCGCACAGGAAAGCAGCAAAAGAACATGGGGACTTTCGGCAGGAGTCAGTGAAACGCAGCTGGATATTTTAGTCCCTGTTTGGACAGGCAGCAATAATGTATTCGGCCCCGGATTTGGAGTAATTAATATCGGCGGAAGCGGTACCGATCTGCGTTTTGGTTTATTTGACAGAATATATCTTAATACCGAAAAAGATATTAAACCTTACCTTGGAATCAGAGGCGGGATTCTTTTGGCAATTCCGGAAGAAGGGGAAACCGAAACAGATTATATAGCCGGAATTTCAGGGGGCGGAGAATATTTCTTCAGCGAGAACTTCAGCGTCGGAGTTGAAGGTCAGTTGAACTTTACCTTTTCGGATGAAAACTCAGACAGATTCGGCAATCCGGGCGAAACTAATATAAATACCGGTTCGGTGATTTTTGTTACGGTTTATTTTTAAAACAATGAAGACAATTTTGACCATATTCATTTGGAAATAGTTAATGGAAATTATTTCGGGAAATAAAAATTATTTTAAACTGCTTCCGGCAATTCTTCTGGTATACATAGGCTGTGATACTGTTTCAGACAATTTAAAAGATGAGCCAAAATTATTAATTAAAATTTCAATAATAGATTTATTCAGATCCATGAGGCAATTTCATGGATTGAAATAAACGGCGGAGTTTTTTGCGTTTCAAGGGGAATTGATATCGGGAGTGTACTTACTCATATTGCAGGTGAATAAAATTTGTAAAAGAGAATCATGTATCTATAAAGTTCATGGAGAGCAAATGAAAAAATTAAAATATTCCTTGCTGTTAGCTTTATTTATTTTCTCCGGATGCAAATCGTCAATTCTTCAGGATCCTTCCACTAAAATAAATTTTTCTATTCCGAAAAATTGTTACGTTAAGATAACAGTTGAAAACAGTTACAATACTATTATTGCAACTCTTGTGGATGAACAAAAAGGTGCCGGATCATATTCTGTTGATTTTGATTCTGAAAACTTAGCAGAGGGGATATATTTCTATATCCTTGAAGCAAGAGGAACCGATGACAGCAGTTATTTCAAAAGTACAAAACAAATGCTCCTAATAAAATGAAACCTGCTTTTCTAATCATTATATTATTTTTATCCGCTGGTTATTTTATCCATCCGCAGAATAAAATAAGCATAAGTACGGGCTACGGTTACTACATGAACAATTCGGAAAATTCCCTTAAGATTATGGAAGATAAAAGGTATAAATCATATTTTCACTTGGGCATAGCATATCAGTTAAATATTTTTAGCAATAATTTCATTTTTGATTATAGTTATCATCAAATGCAGAAAGAAGATGTAATTCAATTTATCAGGACAGCTTCAGAGCTGGATGAAAATGGAAATGTGGTGGTTCTAGGTACTATCGGAACTGATGCCTCAATTATCAATCATAATTTTGATCTAAATTATCTCGGAACCATTGCTCCTAATCTTTCGTACGGTTTCGGTCCGTCATTTATTATTACTAACAGAATAATTGAAACTAATGATTTTCAAACCGAAGGTGAAGTAAGCACTAATTATCTTTATGATAAATTAGCATCTTCGGGATTGGGTGCAAATGCGTTCATAGAACTTTTCGTTCCATTTAGTGAAGCGGAAGAATTTTTCTTCTTTACATCTAAGATAAAGTTCAGATACACTCATTCAATCTGGTTTGATGAGGGGATAAGAAATCTGGATAATTATAATCAGGCGTTTCTTGTTTTTAATTTGTCTCTGGGGATTGGATATTCATTCTGAAAAGAATAGTAACTTTAAATTAAAATGCCTTCTCATTTCATGCAGTCATCCAATCATGCATTCATGCCCGGAAGCAGATTAAGATTAGGATTA
>CAYSGP010000238.1:0-3330 GCA_964430095.1 uncultured Ignavibacteriaceae bacterium | reverse complement strand
TTTGCATCCATCCGCGGTACAAAATTAATTGAAAAATCAGTGTTGCTGCCTGTAAAATCTTTAAGCATTCTTCCTTCGTTCTCAAGTCTTTTCTGCAGCTTTGTTCCTTTAGGCGCATTAAGCAGACCAACCATTGCAGTTACTATCCCGCTTTCCTGGATAAAGCCGGAAACTTTTTCAAAAATTGACGGGGGATCGTTATCGAATCCCACAATGAAACCTCCCTGCACTTCCAGTCCGGCTCTTTGAATTTTCTTCACGCTGGAAATCAGGCTGCGGTTCCTGTTCTGATTTTTATTGCATTCGGCAAGGCTCTCATCATTCGGAGATTCAATCCCGATAAATACTGCTTCAAATCCGGCAGAGACCATCAGCTTCATTAATTTTTCATCATCTGCAAGATTTATTGATGCTTCGGTATTCAGGTAAAACGGATTTTTTCTTTTATTCATCCATTCTGAAATTGCGGGAAGAATTTCCTGCTTCAGCTTGTTTTTATTGCCAATAAAATTATCATCTACGAAGAAAACCGGGCCTCTCCATCCTCTGAAATAAAGTGCATCTAATTCTGCAACTACTTGTTCCTTTGTTTTAGTACGGGGTCTTCTTCCATAGAGCACCGTTATATCGCAGAAATCGCAGTCGTAAGGGCATCCGCGTGAATACTGAAGATTCATAGAGGTATAGCTGTTCATAGGAAGTATTTCCCACAGAGGCAAAGGAGCCTCAGCAACATCAGCCCATTCTTCCGTGGTATATACCCGTTTAGGATTTCCTTCTTTAAGATCATTTAAAAACTGAGGCAGAGTTATTTCAGCTTCATTAAGAACAAGATGATCTACATTCTTGTAAAGCTCCGGACCGCTTGTAAATAATGGTCCGCCTGCAACGACTTTTCTCTGCAGCTTTATACATCTTTGTATAACATGATTTGCGGAATCGCTTTGAATCGACATGGCGCTGATAAAAACATAATCTGCCCAAAGAAGATCTTTATCTTTAAGCTTCCTTGTATTCATATCGATTAATTTTTTATTCCAATCCCGGGGAAGCATTGCAGCAACTGTAAGCAGTCCAAGCGGGGGAAAACTTGCATTCTTTGAAACGAATTTTAATGCATGCTTAAAGCTCCAGAATGAATCGGGATATATTGGAGAAACCAGAAGGATATTCATAACTTCCCTTAAAATGATCTGTTCAGAAGCCTGATTTCAAATTAATAGTATTAAATAAAAATTCATTTTTATTTGACTAATTATATTTTGGCAAATTTTTCAGCCGGGCCCTTACAAATAGGACAGTCTTCAGCAGGCTTTTCAGATTTAATGTTCCCGCAGGAAGGACACAAATAATAATCGCTGACTTCTAAATCTTTGCCATCCTCTAAAGCTTTTAACGCTTCATCATATAAATGAGTATGAACTTCTTCAGATTTAACCACATACCCGAACATTCGTTTTGCTTTATGATTTTCGGAAACAGCGTCCTCAAGCATTAACGGATATACTTCTTTATATTCTTTCAATCCCCGCGTTAGTGCAGTTATAACATTTTCCTTAGTTGAACCAATTAGATTCATTGCAATAAAATTCCCCTCTGCATGAATTCTTTCCGCTTCGGATGTTAACTTGAACAGACGGGCAATATTTGGAAAACCTTCCATGCGTGCTTTTTTAGCAAACACACGGTTCTTTTGGTTTGTCTGACTTTTAATTGCAAATGCTTTTTTTAAATTTTCTTCTGTTTTGGACATAACTTCCTCATAATTATCGAATTATTAAATTACCTTTTACTTAGACAGCAATACGCTCAGCTTGTTTTTTGAGGTATGCTTTCTGATCATGAAATACAGCTCCTTCGGGGAGCCATTCCCATAAAGGTCCTAGCTCTTTTTGAATCATATTTAAATAGAAATCAGGAAGTTCGGTTGTTTCCTGTTCGAAATAATCACGGAATTTTCTATCTGATTTAAGCTGCTTTAGTATTTCCTTGTTGTATGCCACCCTTCCGAAACCTTCTTCGGAAATTGCACGGACAACATTCATCCAGCGCGGAATGAATGCTTTTGTTGCGAACATCCGTTTAGCAATTGCACCCCATGAAAATGTGTGCTCGCCGAGCCCGATGATATGGGTATAAAATTCTGTCCATGAATAGTTTATTGGTTTAACATTCATTGCATGGTTATTATCGAGGAAATGAAATGGAAATGGGAGAACCCGGTCGTGTTCCTGGTAATCCAGGTTCAGTGGAGCTGCTTCCCCGAATGCAGATAACAGGGAATATCCGGGCAATGCGCCGGGTGTCAGGTCTACAAATATTTTTGAAAGTTCAAACGGCTCTTCACCTTTGTCGCAGTCAAGTCCAAGCACAAAATTTGTCTGAACATAAGGAATATACCGGAGTATCATATTAACGTGTTCCGATGCAAGCTTTACTTTATCCATCCCGGTTGCACTTCCGGTTTTCGATTTATTACCGAGATCATACCATGATTCAATGCCAGGCAGCATTGCTTTAAATCCGTTTCTCTTTAAAACTTTCATATGCGGTTCAGATAAAACAGACAAGCTGCTTTCGGCAATAAAATCAATGCTGTTCTCCGGGATCGATTCCTCAATGGCATTCATATAATCGTTAAACCTGATTCCAAAATTTGGATCGTGCCATCCTACGACCGGTCTTTTGAATTTGGTGAGCAGAAATTTTAAATCTTCCTTCATTATATTAAAATCCAGAGGCTGGTATGCAACAGTAGAATCTATGCAGAAACTGCAGGTATAAGGACAACCCAAGCTGCCGAGCATCGGAACTAATTTCAGAAAGGGAGCTTTTTTTAATGTAGGTTCGATAAATTTCCATCTTTCCTTCACGCCGGGAAGCGATGCAGGCTGTTTCTTGGAAGTAAAAAATAAACCGAAAGGACGATGCGGAATGCATTCCTGCAGGATTTCTAAAATAATATTTTTATCGGTAAAACCTGTTACGTAGTCAAAATATTTTAGGGCATCATCGGGGTAACATCTAGCGTGAGGGCCTCCCAGCACTGTTATTGCACCGCGTGACCGCAAAAGATTGCTTAGGGCATAAGCCGTCTGTGCACTTTCGGTAAATGCGCCTATAAATACGATATCCACATTTTGCGGCAGTTCGCTGATCAGATCTTCTTTACCGGTATAGTAGATATAGGTTACATTATGGCCTTCTTCTTCACTCCAGACCCCGATTACCTGCGGCATAATACTGGCAAAGTTCGCATTCATTATCCTGGCAAATAATTTCCTGTTTGGTTTTTTCGAAACCAGATCGATAATTCCGACTTCTAATTTT
>CAYSGP010000237.1:0-5113 GCA_964430095.1 uncultured Ignavibacteriaceae bacterium | reverse complement strand
GGTTAAAGAAAGGATCGTTAAAGAAGTCATCAAACAAATTATTCCCTGTTTTCCTCTTTTTTTCAATCTGCACGGGAACTTTAAGCTCAAAGGGAGAAATTGTCAATTCTCCGGTTTGACTTGGAAACAAAGCAGCCTTTTTTAAAACTCCTACCCTGTACTGCTTCCCGTTATAAACTTCCGTAGTAAACAAAATATTTGACGATGTCTCGAGCTCTTCCGCCCAGAAGCCCTGGTAAGAAGGCAGCTTTGATACAGACATTTGGGAAGCAATATTTAATCTTGTATATAATTTATAAGTAACTGTTACCTGTTCTCCTACGTAAGCTTTGTTCATATCTACTGCAGCAAGGATAAATAAATTATCCTTTATTTCCCTATCAGCATTAACTTCCTGGTTATTTCCTTTTTTATCCGGTTTTGAAGTTCCGGCTTTTACTTCAATCGTAAGAGGATTTGTTTTGAATGTTTTGTCATCGTACATGATTGAAGCACTTCCTATGGTATATTTCCCAATATTTTTCGGCTGAAGATAGTAAGAATAGCTTACCTTGGAAGAAACGGCACCGTTGATGATCTGCATGCTGGTAGATTGATTCGGTCCGGAAATTATAAGAAAATTATTAAAATCAGGAGGAGAAAAATTTTTAATCCTGTTTACATCTCTTCCGGAAAAAGCGAATGTTGCTTCAAACTGTTCATTCGGTGCAACCGTATTACTGTTCACGCCGGCAACAAATGTCTGCGATAATAAAATTGATTGAAATAAAAATATGCAGATAAAAATATATTTCACTGAATTTCTTATCATTACTAATTTATAATAAGTTTTAACTTTCTTTTTCTTTTGCAATAATTTATTTTTTTTCACCAATCCTTGGTAGTTTCGATAGGAATACCGACTTTCTTTCTTAACTTTTTTTGTAAATCTTTTTCATTGTTCTTAAGCGCTTGAAGAATTTTTTCTGCATCTTCTTTTGAAATTTTATCTTTCTCACGCTGTTTCAGGTTATCCTGTGCGGTCTGCTGGTTCTGGTCGGGCTTATTTTTGTCCTGATTCTGGTTTTGATTCTTTTGCTGATTCTGATCCTGGTTTTGGTTTTTATCCTGTTTATCTTTCTGGTTTTTATTTTGGTTTTGATTTTTCTGATTCTGCTGATTTTTCAGCTGAGCAAGAGCATAAGAAAGATTGTACTTTGTTTCCTGATCGTTAGGATTCAATTTTAACGCATTTTTATATGCATTAATGCTCTCCTCAAGCTTTTGAGATTTTAAAAAAGAATTGCCTATATTATGATACACACCCGCTTTTTGTTTGCTAGTTTTTGCTTCGCTTAAAGCAGTGTTGTAAGCATTTAAAGCCTGTTCATACCTGTCTTGCTTATAATATGCATCACCCAGATTGAAGTTAGCCTCAAAGCTGTTTGGATCCGCATCCAGGCCTTTTTTGAATTTTATCTCGGCATCCGCAAATTTTTTCTGTTTATAAAAATCCACACCGTCATTCACCGATCCTCTTAAACTTTGAGAAAAAAGTGAACAAGGAAACATTGCAATGAATGCAAATAAAAGGAATGGATAAAAGAATGCGTGATTGAATGGATGCATAAATGAATGAATGAATGGATGAATGAATGAATGACGGTATTGTCTAAGGGTTGTATGATTTTTCATTTTTCTAATCATTTTTTTTTCTTTTGTTATAAAAATAACAATTTTAATCCGCTTTTTTTTATTTCTTTCATACACCCTTCCCTTTCAGGAAGAGACGGGAATAGGCTTTTTCATTTAATTCCCAAACGTTCTTTTATTTTTTCCACCCATGGAGATTTACGTTCCGGAATCAAAAATTCAATAATTAAAAGTAAAATAGCCGGAAACAAAAAATAATAAAATCGGTTTTCGTAATCAGTAACTTTTTTAATACCAAATTCTGCTTTTTCCAAAGAAGAAAGTTCATCATAAATTTTTTCAAGATAATCTTCATAGTTAGAACCGCGATAATATTTCCCATAAGAGGCAGAAGCAATTCTTTTTAGAGTTCCTTCATCAAGTTTTGTAAGAACCGTTTTACCTTCTTTATCTTGCTTAAACCCGATCTGATTACCCTGTTTATTATAAACCGGTACCGGAACTGCATCGGGAGAACCCAAACCAATGGTATAAATTTTTATTCCTTTTTTTACGGCTACACTAACTGCATCATCCACACCTCCTTCAAGATCTTCACCATCGGTAATTATCACAATTACTTTTTGGCTGGTGACTTTATAATCAAAAGATTCTGTGGCAAGGTTTATTGCCTTTGCAATTGATGTTCCCTGCTGAGGTACTGAATGTATATCAACCGGATTTAAAAAAAGGCTTGCTGCAGAATAATCAGTAGTTAAGGGAAATTGAACATACGGCTCAAAAGCAAAAATTATCAGACCAATTCTGTCTCCCTGCAATCTTCTTATAAGGTTCTCGACCTGATATTTAGCTTTTTCCAATCTGCTTGGTTTTATATCTTGGGCATCCATAGTCAGAGAAACATCAAGAAGAATAAATACGTCAATTCCCGTCTGTTTTACCTCTTCAATTTTAGATCCAACCTGAGGATTTGCGGCAGCAATAACAAGCAGAATAATTGATAGGATAATTAATGAAAACTTTATAATATTTTTAGCTTTGCTGTAATTAGGGAGAATTACTTTATGCAGATTTCTGTCAGCAAATCTTGCCAAAATTTTACCCCTGTTCCTGCTTAGATACCAAAAGATCAGAATAAGCAAAGGAACAGCATATAAAGCATTTAAATATTCAGGATGTTCAAATCTAAACATATCTATTTAATAGTTTTATAAGTTTTCTTTTACTTAATTGTTTTTGCTTTAACTACAATATCAAACTTCTTATTCATTATAAAAGATCCCTTCAAATAGTAAAATAATAACTGCAACTTAATATGCAGAGATTGCTAAAGTGATTTCAATTACTTAAAGCATATACAACTATATTAGTTCCGAATTTAAGTGCCTCTTCCCTTTTAACTTCAGGATCATTGTGCACTTCAGCATCATCCCAGCCATCGCTTATGTTACACTCGAAGGTATAATATGCAACTAGCCGTTTATTAATAAATATTCCAAAACCTTGCGGTATCTTTTTATCATGTTCATGTATCTTTGGAACACCTGAAGAAAAATCATAAAATGAATTATAAATCCCATGACTAAACGGCAGCTCAATAAAATCTTTATCCGGGAATACTTTTTTCATTTCACGCCGGAATGCTTTATCCATGCCATAGTCATCATCGGCATATAAGAAGCCGCCGTTTTCTAAATATTTCCTTAATCTCATTGCCTCCTCATTAGAAAAAACTACATTGCCATGTCCTGTCATAAAAAGAAATGGAAATGAAAATATTTCATCGGTTGAGAGGTCCACAAATATATATTCCGGCTTTACCTTAATATTTGTGTTATTCTTAATATAATTAAGCAGATTTACCTCTTCAGACGGACCATTATACCAATCCCCTCCGCCGCCGTATTTTAGTCTGGCAATTTTAAATACTCCTCTATCATTTTGAGAAAGAATTTCTAATGAACTAAAAAATATTAAAAATATTAAAATTGCTTTTATCATTAAGTGAATGTCCTATACTAACAATGATTGATTGAATGGCTGAATGATTGAAAGATTAGAAGTCGAATTCATATATTCATCCATTCATTTTTACGGCAGCTTTCTTAAAACTGTTCCCGACAATCCCAATTCAAGTAACAATAAAATGAATCCTCCGCCAAGCCATGCAAAATAAAGTTCCTTTGCATTTCTATAAGAAGTTATTTCTATTTTGGTTTTTTCAAGCTTATCTATTTCCTGATAGATCTCTTCAAGCTTTTTAGTATTTGTAGCTCTGAAATATTGTCCGCCGGTAATGCGGGCAATCTCTTTCAAGACATTTTCATCAATTTCAACAGGAACCATCTGGTATCTTGTTCCAAACGGAGTTTGAACAGGATAAGGAGCTTCGCCTCTCGTGCCGCATCCCACGGTATATACTCGTATTCCAAAGGCAGCAGCCATATGTGCGGAAGAAACCGGATCAATTTCGCCTGCATTGTTGACACCGTCAGTCATAATAATAATTACTTTACTTTTTGCCTTGCTGTCTTTTAGCCTGTTAACTGAATTAGCTATTCCATTACCTATTGCAGTTCCATCTTCCAGCATTCCGGTTTTTATCTCTCTTAAGAGATTTCTTAAAACAGTATAATCAACTGTAAGCGGACATTGCGTAAAAGCTACTCTTGAAAAAATCACCAAACCAATTCTATCTGAAGTCCTTGCCTGGACGAAGTCATCAATTACATTTTTTGCGGCTTCAAACCTGTTCGGCTTTAAGTCTTCAGCCAACATACTTCCGGAAATGTCAAACGCCAATACTATATCAATTCCTTCAGTATAAATATCTTCACCGGAAGAAAAGCTTTGAGGCCTCGCCATCGCAATTATTAAGAATATCATTGCAATCAGTCTAAAAATAACCGGAAGGTACTTAAGCCTTTCTTTCCATGAAGGAGAAACAGATTTGAAGGGGCCCAATGATGAATAAGTTATTGATGACTGCTGCTTCCTCCCTTTTATCCAATACCAGGCAGCAAGTACAGGTATAATGATTAATAAATATAAAACCCAAGGATATGCAAAAAATATATTACTGAACATATGCTGCCTCTTTATTTACCGGAATAGAATCTGTCACAGTATTTTCAATTATTTCGTAAGCCTGCTGCATCATCTCTTCATTGATTGAATCAAGAGGCATATACTTGGCAAATTTTACCAGGTCTGCATTAGCTAAAAAGGCGTATGTAATTTTCTTTATATGCTCCGGGATCGTAATCCTGTTCATATTTTCCATTATTTCATATGTAGTCAGCTCCATTGCCAGGAAATTAAACCGTTCTTCGAAATAGCGCCTGATTATTTCCGTTATCCTGGTGTGATATTCTTTTACTAACCCGGACTGCCATAATTTTTTCGATTCAAGATTGTGCAATGCCGTCAATGCTTTTATATGAGGAGGAACATAGATAACTTTTTTAATTACTTTTTTCTT
>CAYSGP010000236.1:0-5947 GCA_964430095.1 uncultured Ignavibacteriaceae bacterium | reverse complement strand
GATCCATTTGGAAATTCAGATCCCGGATTTTATAATTTAAATAATTCACAGTATTGGGCTGTTCTTAATTTTACAACTGGAACTGTTGGAGTACGTGAAGAAGAATCACCGCTAGAGCCGCCCGCTGCTTATAAGCTGCAGCAAAATTATCCTAATCCTTTTAATCCAACAACTACAATTAAATTTGAAATACCTCAGCAAAGTGCTGTATACCTTATAGTCTATAACTTGGTAGGTGAAGAGGTTGCTGCGTTAGTTAATGGAGAAGTATTAGGAAATGGTATTTATTCGGTAACATTTGATGCTTCCAATTTTGCGAGCGGATTATACTTCTACGAATTAAGGGCCGGTAATATTGTTCAAACAAAAAAAATGATCCTCTTGAAGTAACTTGTTCTATTTACAAACCCAATTCCCTTGGGAGTTGGGTTTGTTTTTTAATTTTTAAAGGATAAGGATGAAGCAGGCAATTCTTTATGGACCGCATGATTGGAGAATTGAAGAAGTCAATACTCCTTTAATTGAAAATGATGAAGTATTGATCAAAATTAAAGCCTGCGGTGTCTGTCATTCGGAGCTCCATCAATGGGACGTTAAAATTAATGATTTGGAATATCCCAGATTCATTGGTCACGAGGTTGCAGGGGAAATAATTGATGCCGGAAAAAGTGTAAAAGGCTTTAAACCTGGTGATCATGTTGCAGTATGGTCGGACGGCAAAGGTTATGCAGAACAAATCGCTGTTAAAGCAGACAGGCTTTTTAAGATTTCGGATAATGTTTCTTTTACAGAGGCAATGGCCGAACCGATTGCCTGTACGACTAACGGAGTCATGAAATCCAATACACAATTGAACGATACAATTGCTTTAGTCGGTACAGGTTTTATGGGACTGATTCTTCTGCAGCAGCTAAAATTAAGAGGACCAAAATTTATTGCAGCAATAGATGTCCGCGATGAAATTCTCGAGACTGCAAAAAAGCTCGGCGCTGACTATATCATTAATCCACTTAAAGAAAAAATGAAGGATGCAGCTAAAGATTTAACAAACGGTAAAGGTTTTGATGTCAGCTTTGAAGTTGGGGGCAATGAAACAACTTTAAATCTTTCAGCCGATATCTGCAGGATGGAAGGTAAGCTTGTAATATTCGGATTTCATCCGGGCCCAAGAAAAATTAACGATTTAGGTTATTGGAACTGGATGGCCTTCGATGTTATAAATGCTCACTTCAGGGATTTAAATACAATTCTTAGCGGAACAAGGATAGGAATGGAGATGCTTAATACGGGAAAAATTAATATGAAGCCGCTTATTACACATACTTTTAAATTAGAAGAGATAGAGAATGCTTTTAAAGCTGCCAAAGAAAAGCCGAAAGGTTTTATTAAATCTGTCATTACGATGAATTAATTATGAAATGTGTTAACTAAAAGGTAACACTATGAGAGTTTGTAAAAATCTATCTGTTGTTTTTCTATTATTCTTTTGTTCAGCGAATGTTTCTGCCCAGGGAGGAAAAATTTCAGGAAAGGTGACAGAAAAAGCAAATGGAAGCTCTGTTCCTGGTGTTAACATTATCATTACAGGCACAGTATTAGGAGCGGCAACAGATGCAGATGGAGTATATTTTGTTCTGAACATTCCCCCGGGCACTTATGAGGTCAAGGCTTCCATAATCGGTTTTAAAACTATTATTAAAACAAATGTTGATGTAAGCATTAACCATACGACCGAAGTAGATTTTGAAATGGAAGAAACTGTATATGAGCTGGATGAATCAGTTGTGGTTATTTCCGAAAGGCCTCCGGTCGAAAAAGATCAAACTTCTACAAGGCACTTTGTTACTTCGGAAGAAATAGCAATCAGACCTACTACCGAACTCACTGAAGTTTTAAGAACTTTACCCGGTATTGATATGGATGCCCAGGGACAACTAACCGTAAGAAGAGGTACCCTTGATCAAGTTGCATTTCTTATTGACGGTATTAGAGCAAGTAATCCTTTAAACTATCAGCCATACACGAATATTAATCTTTCATCTATACAAGAACTTGAAGTAATCACTGGGGCATTCAATGCGGAATATGGGCAGGCGCAATCCGGAGTTTTTAATATTATTACTAAAGAAGGTTCCGAGAATATAACAGCTTACGCTGAAATGAGATGGATGCCGCCGTATAATCCTCATTGGGGAACTGCTTTTTACGATTATTCTACAACAAAGTATTGGGAAAATTCGCATGCTCGTCATCTTCAGTGGTGGGTTGATAATCCCGATCAATGGGTAGACCCCAATGGTACTCCCGGAAATGATCCGAACAGCATATTCACGCCTGAGCAGGCATATCAGGATTATCTGAATACTCATCAGCCTTTAACTGATTATACAGATGAAGGCGGTTATCAAACAGAGCTTGCCTTCGGTGGTCCATTGCCGATAAATAATTTCTATTTTTTTCTGACCGGCAAGTACAGAGATGTCCCTCCGGTAACGGGGAATAGCTTTAGAGAGAGAGGTACATGGTTTGACGGAACTGCAAAAATTACTTATCAGCTTAATCCTTCAATAAAGTTTTTACTATCAGCTTTTTACGGCGAAGCAAATACAAATATCGGGATGGAATATTTTAATGAAGAATTTATATCAAGTTATACTCTTTCCAGTAAATATGCTTACCATGATTTTTATGGTTATCCTAAGAGCAGGAATGACGGTCAAATTTTGCAAATGACTCATGTCCTGGGACAGAATTCATTCTATGTTATTCAATTCAGCAGAAATTTCAGGTTCCAGAGCCAGTCGACTTTTCCCGGAGATGAGGATGGATGGGAAACAGGCGGACCTGTCAGGGATAACCTGCGTGCGAAAGATTCCCTTGGTAATGAAATTCCTGGCGGAAATCAGAATATAATCGGGCTGCATACATCTGGGTATTATTACAGAGGTGAGGATAAAAATACAGATTTATCTTTGTCAGGAGACTTTACAAGTCAGCTTAACAACAACTGGCAGGTTAAAGGCGGGGGCGAATTAAGTTATTATATTCTTAACCGTTTTCAGGAAGCAAAAGCCTTTAATGCAATAGAAAATGAAACTTATCATCCTTTTGAAGGAAATATTTATCTGCAAACCAAGCTTGAGTTTGAAGGCCTAATTATAAATGCGGGTTTAAGGTACGATTTTTATAATCCGAATGATAAAAAATATCTCGATCCTTTCGATCCTTTTGGGGTAATTAATCTTGAGCCGGGAGAGCAGCCGGATCCGCAGACAGAACCTACATCGACCTATAGCCAGCTTTCGCCAAGAATCGGCGTGTCTCATCCAATCTCCGAAAATACAGTTCTGCATTTTTCTTACGGGCATTTTTTCCAGCGGGCAAATTATGGTGATTATGGCGAAGGTTTGGAAGTCAGCGGAATCCTGAATACTTATGTCGATACTACAGGTACTTTCTTAATTCCATACGGATTGGGGAACAGGGATCTTAGACCACGCAAAACAGTTGCTTATGAAATAGGAATTGAACATAATATCGGCGGACTTGTTGCTGACGTTACTGCTTTTTATAAAGATATTACGGAAACGGTTCGAACCATTAGAGTTATTACTTATGACCGAGGACAGTACCGGACTTCAGGTAATGGTGATTACGGAGATTCAAAAGGCGTTGAAGTATCGGTAAGAAAGCCTTTATCTGATTATTGGGGAGGATATCTTAATTATACCTACACAACAGGAATTGAAGGGCGATCCGGGGATCCGGAAGTTATTGTTGCTCCAGGGGTTGATTTCCCGGCAGGCCAGCAGGCGTTCATTGGCGATGAAATTGTATATGACAGGCCCAGATTGAAATTCGGCGTCACTCTCGCAACGCCTTCCGATTTTAAAATCCTTTATGGAATATTTTCCGATATGCAGTTTGCTGTCGATTACCAGATTTATTACCCGAACAGAAATATTTCCAATGATGTTTTTTCAGAAGCCGGAAGGCTGTATGAACGTCCGCCGGATAAAAATGCAGATATTAGAATAAGAAAAGAAATTAATTTTGGTTTTATCCGCCCTGCTTTCTTTGTTGAAATTAAAAATGCTTTTAATAATAAATGGGTTAACCTGGACATTGTAAAATCTGCATCGCCGGAAGACCGGGTTAGGTTTATCAATTCCGGGTTTGAAGATTTCCCGGAGACTTTAACTGACGGCTCACCTTTCCCAGATCAGTTAACATACAGAAATTTACCAAGGCAAATAATCCTTGGGATTTCAATCAGCTACTAAGAATAAAAATGAGCTTACAATGGGATGCATTAAAAAGTTAAAGATTAGGTACTATCTAATTCTGTTTTTGTTATTTGCTTCCTTGGTTTATTCGCAGCAGACATCTACTACCCACAGCCGTGGTAAATTATGGGAAACTCTTTATAATTTTGGATTTATCGGAGATCCCGGCGCCTGGGATTATTTACAGCTTACAGGTATCGGTTTTTATCCGGGATTTTCAGGATATATTTTCCCGAATGATGAAGAATTAGCAAACGGTTTTATCACGGATGCAAATTTCCATAATTTCAGGAGCGGTCCCTGGATAATTGCTAAAGATGCTTTTAATCTTGTCCCGCCTGCATTCACACCTCAGATAAAAGATTTTTTGTTGTATCATGCCTCTTTAGCAACAGGCGACAACGGTGCACTTGGAGGTAATATTGCATTCCGGCGAACCGAAAATTTTTCTGAAAACCCGGGATTTAATCCTCTGCTTCCGGAAGAAATAAATTATTTGGAATTTGCTACATCTACAGGAGTTACGGTAAAGCAGAGATCAATGCAGTGGAGTTATCCGGGCTATGATGATTTTATTATTTATGATTATGTTTTTGTAAATACAGGCGACATAGCTATTGAATCAATCGGGGAAGTAAGGAATCATCAGCAGACTTTAAATGAAGTCTGGTTTGTTTTTCACAGCGGGATTCAAATTTCCACAAAAGGCGTAATTAATTTCCATTACAATGATGACTTCCTTTCTTCATCGGCTCCGGCAGGTTCATTCGGCTGGCATCCGGGAAGCGGATATACTGATTATTATAATGTGGAGGATAGAGTTCCTGGAGATGGAATGGGATTCCTTTATTACAGCCGTGACTATAACGGAGGAAGAGAGCCTGTTTCATGGGATCAATACGGACTAAAAAATAATTGGCAGGATTTACTTAGGAAAGTTCCTAATTTTCCTCCCGAGCTTCAGGATCCCGCCGCGTTTGGTTTTGTATATCTTTATAGAACTCCGCCGCAGGGGGGCAGTTCCGATCCTTTTGATGCTGACCCTACATTCTTTAATATCTATTCCGATGAATTGGAAAAATTTCAGAATAAGACCGTAGATTTTGAAGGTTTTGGTTTAAGCCCGTTCAGTCTTTCACAGATTTATGATTTTGCGAGGCATAATCATGAACCGCCTTCTTCTTCCAATGGGAAGCTTTACTGCTGGTATACCGGTTCATTTGGTCCTTATACGCTTGCTCCCGGAGATTCAGTCAGATTAATTATTGCTGAAGTAGCAGGCACTTTAGATCTTCACGAAGTATTAAGAGGGGATCCTAATCATTATTTAAAAAGTTTTACTGAAGATTACATGAATGACAGTGTTGCGATTGATATAAGAAGAAATTCTGAAGCAGTTAGAAATGCCGTCAAGTGGGGAATAAATCCGAATGGTACAGGAATTCCAGATGTTCCGGATTCACCTCCTGCACCTGAATGTTCGGCAGCAAATGCATCAGCCGGATCGGATACGGCGATAATTGCCGTAAGATGGGATAATATTGCTGAAGAAGTTCAATACCTGGATGGCTCAGCAAGTGTTTTTTATGACGGAGCATTCGACTTAAGCGGCTACCGGATTTTCAGAGGAACAGATAAAAGAGGTATTTGGGATTTGATTG
>CAYSGP010000235.1:0-2558 GCA_964430095.1 uncultured Ignavibacteriaceae bacterium | reverse complement strand
ATAGTAATTCCATAGTATCTATATCACAAATTTTTGCTCTGTAAAGAATGAGAAGGTCTTTATTGGTTAGGGAGAGATGAAGCATTATCCACGTAAGGCAAAATATTTAGCTGCTGATACTATTATAAAAAGCCAACCTGTATATAAAAGAGAATAAAGTAGCGAATATTGAAGGCTTAATCCCAACTTGTCCTTACAGACAGAAGATTTGAGAAATACTAATCGTATAGCCCGGAAGAGTAAATGCGATGATGGTTATTGTAATTTCAAGCTCATCATAAATTGTTCGTTTGCTTGAAAAGAATACAATAACTGAGGTAACAAGAATGACAGCAATAGAAATAATCGCGATAGTCCGTCCATTCCAGAGGAGTTTACGATTTGGGAATCGGGATTTATTATTATTTTGTGATTCTTCTGTCATAATCAAAATATATTAAGATGAGTTAGTACTAATAATTTTAGATTTTTTTATCTTTTCTAACATTAAAAAAGTTTAGAAAAGAACCCGATCAAAAGAGTAATTATGATTACAATAAGAATTACCCAAATAAAAAATTTAGCAGCTTTGATAAACTTTTTGTCGGACGTAAAGTCCCAATACCCCGGCTGTTTGTTTAAATCGATCGGGAGTTCACTTAGAATCAGCTTAGCATCTTCGACAATAGTTTCAGGTACCTGCAGACACCAGGTGATTCCGATTCCCGGTGCCGGTGTTGCCTGAAACGCTGAGATAACTCCGCTCAAGGATTCCTCCCGGACAAAATGAGGAACCTGTGCCTGTTTTAGAGCATCGCGTGCCATATCTATTTCCCATAGCTGTCCGGTACGGAAGACAGTTACAAAGTTCATAAATTTTCGTTACAGTTTTTCAAAAGATATAGAACCTTTTCTTTATGTGCCTTATACCGTTATACTCTATAATTTAAGCTCTATGATCATTTAATGCTTAACTTAATTGCCATTAATGCTTTGGCATCCTCAACATCTTTTTTATTTCTATAAAGGATTGTAACACCCCGGATTTTACCGTAGTTTTTCCCGTTTTTATACTGATCTTTCAATTCATCTGAAATAGAACTCTTTAAAATATCTTTTCCAACTTTATCCGGAAAATAGAAAGTGGTTCTGAATGAACTTTTAACAAGTGAAAGCCAGAATACTGTTTTCTTCTTTCTCTGCACTTTCATAAGCCAGCTTTTGCCGTCGTTATAGTATCTCCATTCCTCCGTAAAATCCGGATGTTCTGCATGAATGAATTCGAATAGAGACTGCCACAACGTTTTGGACTTGCCGATGTGAGTAAATATTATTTCTTCGGCAGGATATTGATTTTTATCGGATAGGACCGCTTGTTCCATTTTGCTCCTCCTGAGTTTATTTTTCTGATTCCGGATGCCTGATTCCAGTACCGGATAAAGAATTACAATTTCGAGCATCTAGTATCCGGTATCAACAATCTTTATTTCTCGCTGATACGATGTCTTTCTATCGATTCCAGAAATTTTATTAATTTTTTTCCCGAGAGATTTATCTTATCAGAAAGACAAATATAAATTTCTTTATCTTCGAGTGATCCCGTTTCAAAAAGTGTTTCCAGGTGATCTATTGTTTCGTCAGTAGATGCAATTGCATAAGTAATAAATCTAATAAGCTTATTTTTAATCCCGCATCTCAATTATTCACCGCTTCCCATACCCATTCATCCTAGCTTCCTTCATCAATCCAGCTATTCGTTCTGCTTGCAATGCAAAAGTTTCCAAGCGTGCTTCTATTACCTGCGGATATACATTCCCGTCTGTCTCAATTGTTAAAAAAGGTATATTCATTTTTCCGTTAAAAATTTCGGGCAGAGTGTAATTCTTGTTAACTATTCTCTCCGCATATAATTTGCTTTCAACTTTCATTTCAGGCATGGAGACTGCTTCGGTAAATCTGGTGGGCATGCATCCAAACGGACCCAGATTTATTACTCCGCAGTATTTATCTATCGCCTCGTGTAATGCGACACCGAGAGTTAATCCCGGCTCGCCTTTGTACTCTAACGGAATAATATGTTTGCTCCTCTTGAGCAGCGATTCCACCTTTGTTAATGTAAATTTATAATAACCGGATTTAGCTAGAATTTTTTTAATCCTGTACTCAGCAATTCTCATGTAAACAACTCGAATTAATCTTTCCAGCTTTTTCCTGTAAGATGTTTCCGGTTCAAGCAGCTCTTGCTTTAAAAGGTAATCTACATAAAAAACCCATTCGGAGATATAAGAATCCTTTAGAATAAATCCCTTCTGTGCAAAATGTTTATTGAGCCATTTATGCGAAAAGTGATCGCGCCTGACATAAATTTCGCCGCACATTGCTATGTATTTCGCTTCATGCATCGGAATTCTTGCAGGTATTTTATTTTTGATTATCCCGGAAAATCTTTTTAGGGCTTTATAAATCTTATCCGGATTTGAAGCGAATACTTGATTCAATTTTTCATACTCTTCATAAAATATTTTCAATCCTTCATCGGGATCATCTGCATGAGCCATGATGCCTGAGCGGATATCATC
>CAYSGP010000234.1:0-3492 GCA_964430095.1 uncultured Ignavibacteriaceae bacterium | reverse complement strand
ATGACATGACAAACAGAGCTGCTGCTGTGCAATTTTTAATTCCAAAGTATCTTTTTTCACAGATACTGAGGTAACTACATTCTGATGGCATGAAATACAATCCGGCGCATTTTCATTCCCGGATTTTTTTTGTCTGCCATGATCGGAAAGCAAATATTTTGATCTTTGATCTTTATGGCATGTACCGCATGATTCCGGAATATTCTGTCTGGACCATTTTGAACCGGCAATATTTCTTGGTTTTACATTGTGGGTGCCATGACAGTTTTTACAGGAAGTATCAGATTTGCCGTCCGTTCCGCTTGCTTTCATCATTGAAGGATGGAACCGGTGTTTTACTCCGGCATCACTATGGCATGACTTACAGTTAATCGGCTGAATATTTTCTTTGTGGGGTAATTCTTCAGGATTGAATCCGACATGGCAGGAGACGCAGGCTAATTTTTTGTGAACCGAGCTGCCAAGAACTTTATCATCAACAAAAATGGAAACCTCTTTTCCATTTTTCTCCATGGTAAGTCCATTATCATTATGACATGAAAGGCAGTCGTCGTTGGTTTGTGCGGAAAGCTTTAAAAAAGGAATGAGAATAAGAAATAGAGGAAGGAATAGTTTCGATTTAAATATCCGGACTTTTAAACACATCATAAATAGTCAGCCTAGTAACGTGATTCCGAATCAAAAATTATAATTATATAAATGGGGTTAAACCAAGGTACATATCAATTATTTAAAGCAAAGGCCTGACGGTTTACATATCAACATTGAGTTTCAATCGAAAATTACGTCAAGCCTTAATTAAGGAGGCTTATCGAAATCAAATCTTAAATATCGAATATCAACTAACTGCGAATCATATCAATGTTGTCTTTTAATTCAACCGCTATGCCGGAAAATTTTTTATTCTAATTCTGAATAAATTTTGTTTTTATTTTATCTTATCTCAATTTTGAGATTCAATGAATACTTATTCTTCTCTGAATCAAGAAATATTTTGGTAAATGATAAATTTTCTTAACAGAAAAGTCAATAAATTAATCTAATCAATCAATGCGGAAAATGTTTTTTATCCTCTTTTCCTGATCATTATCGGAGCGAGTATTTATAAATTCATTCTTGGAAGCCGAATATTTATAGTCTTTCTCCCATGAATCTATATTTCTCACAACCTGTTTAATGGAGTCCGTTATAAAATCAATTTCTTCATTAGTAGTGGTCGGGTGAAAAGATAGGCGAACCCAGCCCGGTTTTTCAGAAAAATCGCCATGGTCAATTAAATCGGTAATATGTTTAGATTGGCTGGGACTCACATGAAGAAGATAATGTCCGTATGTTCCAGCGCAGGAACATCCTCCCCTCACCTGAATCCCGAAACGATCATTCAGCAGCTTTACAACCAGGTTATAATGAATATTCTTTATGTAAAAAGAGATTGCACCAAGGCGGTCTTCAATATTATCTGCGAGTATAACAACTTCAGGAATCTTTCTTAATTCATTAAATGCATTTTTTACAATTTCATCTTCCCTCTGCTCCATTTTTGAAATACCCATCTTTTCTTTTAATTCTACCGCGAGTGCAGCTTTCATTGTCTGAAGAAATGCAGGTGTTCCTCCATCCTCTCTTGCTTCAATATCGGAAATAAATTTATACTCACCCCACGGATTTGTCCAATCAACCGTACCTCCGCCGGGATCATCAGGACTTTTATTTGAGTAAAGGTTCGAATCGAAAATCAGCACTCCGGGTGAACCCGGTCCGCCTAAGAATTTATGCGGTGAAAAAGAGACGGCATCCAGTTTCATTAAAGGATCTGCAGGATGCATATCAATCTTTACATAAGGAGCAGAACATGCAAAATCTATAAAAGAAATTCCTCCGTAAGCATGAATTATCTTTGAAAGTTCATAGAAAGGTGTTTTAATTCCGGTTACATTTGAACAGGCCGTAAACGCACCGATTTTTAATTTCCTGTCTTTATATTTTTCAATAGCTTTGATTAAATTTTCCGGGTTAACAGTTCCTTTTTCGTCCGGTTCAATAACTGCAACATCAGCAATAGTTTCATTCCATGATGTATGATTGGAATGATGTTCCATATGCGTTACAAAAACTACAGGCTTTAATTCACCGGGAAGCTTCAAAAAACTTCTTAGCTGTTCCGGAACTTTAAGTCCTAAAATCCTCTGGAATTTATTAACCATGGCAGTCATGCCGGATCCTTTAGTAATAATGACATCATCGGGGCCGGCATTTACATGCTTTTTAATAATTTCATGAGCCTGCTTATAGGAAAGGGTAGTAAAAGTTCCGGTAATGCTTGATTCGGAATGAGTGTTTCCGACATAAGGTCCAAAAGCCTCAAGCATTTTTTTTTCAATGGGAGAGTAGAGCCTTCCGCTGGCAATCCAATCGGCATAAACTATTCTTTTTAATCCGTAGGGCGATTGGAAAGTTTGATTGTAACCTATAATGTTTTCCCGGAAAGGTTTAAAATATTCTTCTATAGCAGCTATTTTATCCATATCATAAATCATAAATTCTCCGGAAAGATAAGAAATAAAAACCAATCATAAAATTAAAGTTAGTTACGTTTCATCGTAAAAATTCATGATATTTATTGCCGGTATAAACCGATACAATACAAACCTATCAATAGCTTTTACTTCTTTCAAGCTTTTTTTTACAAAGAAACTTATATGATCAATTTCTCGGCTCTTGCAGGCTCTGCATAAGATAATAAACTTTTGCATGGAATTCTCATTGCGGCATTTAAATTAAGTAATAATTATATTCATAAAGAGTGCTAAACTTCAGTTTGAAATTATCAATATTACATAAGTTTAAATTGACGATAATTATTAAAAATACTTTAATAACTTTATACTCTTTATTTTTCAATTTTGGTTTTATTATCAGTAAATAGAGAATACATTAATGAAGTACATTATCGGAATGGACGGAGGAGGGACAAAAACCCGCTGCATTATAACTGATATTGAAGGAGAAGTTTTATATGAATGCACCGGCGGTCCTTCCAATTTTTTAATAATCGGAGTGATGCCTTCGTCAAAAAATATTTTCTCTTTGATGAAGCAGTGTGTGAATAAGCTTAAAATCAACTACCGTGATATTGATATTTTTCTTCTCGGGACGGCGGGAGCCGGAAGAAAGAATGATGCAGGGAAATTCGAAACCGCATTCAAAAAATATTTAAAAGAAAAAAATATTATCCTCAAAAAATTTATAGTCGAGAGCGATGCGAAAATTGCTCTTGAAGCAGCTTTTCCAGGCACTCCGGGCTGCATACTGATTGCCGGTACAGGTTCAATAATTATGGGGAAAGATTCCGATGGAAATATATATAGAGCCGGAGGTTTCGGCAGGCATCTGGGAGATGAAGGGAGCGGTTATGTTTTGGGAAGAAAAGCGCTCATTGCTGCCGCGAAAGAATATGACGGAAGAGGAACGGCTACACTAATTACAAAATTG
>CAYSGP010000233.1:0-8768 GCA_964430095.1 uncultured Ignavibacteriaceae bacterium | reverse complement strand
ATTTCCTACTTCCTATTTAGCAATAAGCTCCTTTGCTTTTTCGGCATTTTCTTCACTCTTCTCCATTGTATGAACAATCCCTTTCTTCTTTAGATTTTTTGCAACTCTTATCGAAGAATACGCAATTGCAGTACCTATTTCGAGAACCCTTTTAGGCGAGTAAATCATTATTAATTGCTCCATAAACTCTATGGACTGCCAGGGAAGAATAGGGACATTATGTGTTTTTGCATACTCTTCCATTTCAAGAATTAAAGGATCCTTTTCAGAACGGAAGGATTCTATATAACTTTTTTGAGCGGGGAATAAGATTTTGTTCATATGGAGTTAAATTTTCTTTTAATCAAATTTAAGAAGAATAAACAGAAAAACAGCAGAACAAGCGATAAAAAAGAAGAGGTGTCTTCCGGATCATTTAAGGACAATCATCTTCTTTGCTGAGCTGAAATTCCCTATACTTAGCTGGTAAAAATAAACGCCGCTCGCCAGTTCTGAAGAATCGATGTGAACCTCATATTTGCCCCCCTTCTGTATTCCATTTACATAAGTGCGGATTTCATTCCCTAAAATATCGTATAATTTAAAAGTAACAAATTCTTCACCGGGAACCTGGTATTTAATTACGGTTGCCGGATTTGAAGGAGTAGGAAAGGGATTCGGGTAATTCTGCCCCAAATAAAAATCCTCCGGCGGCACCGTATTCGCCGAGCTTGATGTAATAATAAGATTTCCGTAGGAAAACTGATATGCCTCACTGAGTGGTTCTCTGAAACTTTCACCCAGACTGTCCTTGAATGTAAAGTAAAAATAAACGGTTTGTAGATTCGTAAAAAACGGGAAATCAAAGGTGTAAGTTAGGCTGCCGTCATAGTTCATCACTCCTTCAAGAGGCCCCTCGGTATCTGTATAATAAATAATCTTAAGGTCTGCAGGAGTAATACCGGGATTATTAATAAAAATTTTATGCAATTTAAATTGATTCCCGGCCTGTTCAAGGTTTGGATAACTAATTGCTCTGGAAGCAGAAATAAGTCCATATCCTTTATCATTATTCGGAGCACTGCTGTTATCGGCGGTTCTTAAAAGAGTGCTGCGGACCTGAATATTAGACAAATGGGGATAGGCAGAGAGAAGAAGAGAAGCGGCGCTGCATGCCAGCGGCGTAGCTAATGAAGTTCCCTGCTGAGAAATATATACATCATATTTTGCTGCACTGGCACAAAAAACATTTACTCCCTGAGTAACTACATCCGGTTTAATCCTCCCGTCGTATGTAGGTCCAAAAGAACTAAAACCAGCAACTAAATTTCCGCTGTCTACTGCGCCCACTGCGATGGTATTAAAACCGTCTGCAGGTGCAATAATATACCCCCAACTGTTATTACCCTCGTTCCCGGCTGCGGTAATAGTAACTATGCCTCTGCTGAACGCTATTTCGGCAGCACGGGTTACAATAGTTGTTTGCCCATCCATATCTGCATAGGTATATGATGTACTAGGGTCATCGAATTCATTATAACCTAAGGAGCTGCTTGTAATGTCGACTCCAATTGAATCCATCCACTCAAGAGCCGCGGCGTAATTATCTTCTTCCACTTGAGTCTCAGATCTGATATCTTCCGTTTTGGCAAGGATAAAGGAAGAATTATAAGATCCCCCGATTAAAACGCTATCCTTAAATCCTCCGGCAGTTGAAAAAACCGATGTACCATGATTATGCTGTGTAGGCGTATCGCCAGGCTGATTAGCTGTAATGCTATCATCAAATATAAAATCGTATTCGGCAATTACATTTGAATTCACTATGGATTCATGATCTCTCCAATCAAAACCGGAATCTAGGAAACCGACAATTACATTCCCCCCGGTAATACCCCTTTCGTGAACTTCCGGAATATCAATTAAATCTAATTGAGTAAAGGATGCTCCATAGTTTATTCCATTTATAGTCTTGCTTTTAAAAGAAGAATTACCCCGTCCAATCTCTTTTTCTAAAGGATTCTCAGAATTTTTTTTGAATTTAAAAATTCTAACCGGTTCGATGCTTTTAATAAAATTCAACGAAGAGATCCGGCTAAGCTGTTCATTGGTCATATATGCTGAAACGGCATTAAACCATTTTAATTTTCTTTTAATTTTTATACCATGCGCTTTTAACTGATCTATATATTCGTTTCTCAGCGGTATATCTTCATAGGTAATATAATTTTCCCCCATACTCTTTTTTCTTCTATCAATGCTGCGCTTGGAAAGATGCAGTTCTCCCTCATTAATATTCTGCTTGCTGATTAATTGCGAAGGAGTGATTCCCTTATCTTTGAAATAAATAAAATACTTTGTCTGGGGAAAAGTGAAAAAAGTAAATAACACTATAAAAATTGTTACCATTGATAGCCGGATGCAGGATACTGGATACTGGATGCCGGATACCCGACACCGGATGCAGGATGCTTGATGCAGGATACTGGATACATGATGCAGGGTTATAGAAAAAATATTTTGATCAATCACTATTTGTCTTTCCAATGCTTAAAAATTATTTAACTTTTAATGACAATTCAAGTCGTTAAAGATCCTCAATTAAATTCAATGTTCATTAAAAATTTAATTGGACATAAATTCCCAAGCAATAAGATCTTCTTCAGCTTTTGACTACCTCATTCCTAAAATTATCCAGTATCAAGTATCTATCATCAAGTATGTAGAATCAAGTATCCAGAATCAATCGTCGGATACCTGGCGTCCCATGTCAGGCCCGGGCTTCAGTCGTTTATCTGAAGCACTGCCAGGAAGGCTTCCTGGGGAATCTCAACATTTCCTACCTGCTTCATCCTCCTTTTCCCTTCCTTCTGCTTTTCCAGAAGTTTTCTTTTCCTGGTGATATCACCGCCGTAGCATTTAGCGAGGACATTTTTCCTCAACGCTTTAACCACCGATTTGGAAATCACCTTTGAACCGATTGCAGCCTGTATAGATATTTCAAAAAGCTGGCGCGGAATCAATTCCTTTAATTTACTGCAAATTTTGCGTCCCCAGTCGTATGCTTTATCACTATGTACGATCATTGAAAGGGCATCCACGGTCTCCCCGTTTAATAATATATCCAGCTTAACCAGATTGCCTTCACGGTAGCCGATATACTCATAGTCTAATGAAGCATAACCGCGGGACATCGATTTAAGCTTATCATAAAAATCAAATATTATCTCGGAGAGAGGAAATTCATATTGAAGATCGGCGCGTGTAGGGTCCAGGTAAGTTGTATTTTTATATACCCCTCTTTTTTCAGTAGCCAGTTTCATAATATTGCCGACGTATTCGCTCGGGCAGACTATCTGCGCTTTTACGTAAGGTTCCTCCACATATTCTATATCTCCAACCTGAGGCATTAGAGCAGGATTATCAACTACAATTTTTTCATTGTCCCTTTTGTAAACTAAATATTCAACATTCGGTAAAGTAGTTATAATAGATTGATTATATTCTCTAAATAATCTTTCCTGAACAATTTCCATATGAAGCAGGCCTAGAAATCCGCACCTGAAGCCGAAACCGAGTGCAGCGGAAGTTTCCGCCTGATAAATCAGAGCCGAATCGTTTAAATGAAATTTCTCCAAGGCATCCCTGAGGTTTTCAAATTCTTCCGAATCGGTGGGATAAAGTCCGCTGTATACCATCGGCTTGACTTCTTTATAGCCCGGAAGTGGTTCTGCTGCACTGTGCTTAGCATGAGTTACAGTATCCCCTACTTTAGCATCGTGCACATCTTTAATTCCGGCGATCAGGTACCCTACGTTTCCGGCAGAAAGTTCATCTGCTTTTATTCTCCGGAGGCCGAGTATACCTATTTCCTCAGCCTCGAAAGTTTTGCTGATTGCAAAAAATCTGATTTTATCATTTGTCCTTAAAGAGCCGTTGAAGATCCTGATATATGCAATTGCACCTCTGTAGGAATCAAAAACGGAATCAAATATCAGTGCCTGGAGAGGCGCTTCAGGGTCCCCTTCAGGCGCAGGAATTCTTTTAACTGCAGCTTCAAGAATTTCCGGGATACCTATTTTCTCCTTAGCGCTGGCAAGAATAATGTCGTCGCCGCTGCATCCTATCAAATCAATTATTTGTCCCTTTACTTTTTCCACTTCAGCACTAGGGAGATCTATTTTATTAAGAATCGGAATTATCTCAAGACCGGCATCAATTGCCAGATAAAGATTGCTGATTGTCTGGGCTTCTACTCCCTGTGCAGCATCCACAACTAGGAGCGCTCCTTCGCAGGCGGCTAATGATCGGGAAACTTCATAAGTGAAATCAACATGACCCGGGGTATCAATTAAATTTAAAGTATAATTTACTCCGTCTTTTGCTTTATACTGCATCTGGATTGCATGGGATTTAATAGTAATCCCTCTTTCCCTTTCAAGTTCCAAATCGTCAAGGACCTGCGCTTTTGCTTCCCTTTGAGAGACTGTGCCGGTAAGTTCCAAAAGGCAGTCGGCAATAGTTGATTTGCCGTGATCTATGTGTGCAATAATGCAGAAATTCCGGATATTATTCATTTAGTTATTAAAGATGATGACGTAATATAATCAGGCAGGAAGATTAATTAAAGGTATGATTTGAAATGCATCGGCAGTTTACTTATTGGTCTGGTTCCATAAGAATTTTTCACAATTTTAATTATATAAATTACCTAAAATTGTTATTGCCTCCCTCTTACCACATGATGTATCTTAGATTTAAGATTATTGAATCTGCAAGTTTTATCTCAAAGAGCAGAACAATTATTAATAATGCAGGGAATAACATGAGAGCATTAATGATAAACGTCTTCCTGTCAGTTCTGTTATTAACCTTCGATTTAATTTCTGAAGGTAAGGAACCGGATGAAGTGAGTGAAAAAGGATCTGTGGAAACGGAAAGAGATACTTCAATGATGACTTATGAATTTCCCCAGATAGATATAATCGGAAGAAATACAGCATTAATATACAGGATCCCCGGTTCAGCATCATTCATTACAAATTTTACTCTTAATTCATCAAAACCAGTAAGCGGCAATGAAGTGTTCAGAAAAGTTCCGGGAATTAATGTCGTTGATGAAGAAGGGATCGGGTTAAGAGCCAATATAGGGATCAGGGGTTTGGATCCAGACAGAAGCAGAACGGTCCTGATGCTGGAGGACGGGGTTCCGGTTGCACTCGCACCTTACGGAGAACCGGAAATGTATTATACTCCTGCAATAGACAGAATGAAGAGTGTTGAGATTTTAAAAGGAAGCGGTTCAATTCTTTTCGGTCCTCAGACAATCGGAGGAGTAATTAATTATATAACCGATGATCCGCCCCTTGAACAAAGAACAATTCTAAATATTACCGGCGGTGAAGAAGGATACTTCAATGGACAGGCAAGTTACGGGACTACATTTGAAAATATCGGGATTAATTTCAGCTTCCTTCATAAGCAGGCGGATAAAATCGGCATAACTAATTTTGACATAAACGATCTTACAGCTAAAATAAAATTCCAGCTTAGTGAAAAATCGAGAATCGGTTTAAAGTTCGGTTATTATGACGAAATTTCAAATTCTACATACATCGGCATTACCCAGACAATGTACGATAAGGGGGAGTACTTTCAAATTATTGCTCCTTATGATAAGCTTGATATCAGAAGATACTCTGCAAGCTTAACTCACGATTACTTTTTCTCTTCGGATGCTTATTTAAGGACAACACTCTTCGGTTATACAACAACCAGAAACTGGCTCCGCCAGGACTTTGGCCGAAGCCCGGTTTCCAATGGTACCGGAGTTGTCTTCGGAGATCCTTCGGTTGAAAACGGCGCTATATACATGCGTAACAGTACCGGGAACAGGAACAGGCAATTTGAAGTTGCTGGTATCGAACCCAGAGTATATTTAAACTATTTTCTTGGGGATCTTAAAAATGAGCTCGAGGGAGGTTTAAGATTTTTATATGAAAGAGCTTTTGAACAAAGGATTGACGGGAAAAAAGCAGACGCACTCTCGGGCGACTTAAGAGAAGATGAAATAAGAACCGGTTATGCATTCAGCGTCTTTGCACAAAACAGAATTTATCTAACAGATCAGCTTACGGTTATCCCCGGCATAAGAACCGAAAGTTTTAATTACAGCAGGGATATTTTCAGAATAGATTTCAGTGATACAAGTCTTACAAACAACAATAATGTTTTTTCAGTTGTTCCGGGTTTTGGAATAAATTACAATTTAAATGATATCTATTCTTTATTTGCCGGGGTGCACCGCGGATTCGCGCCTCCGAGGATAAAAGATGCTATTACAAACGGAGGAGAAGCACTTGAACTGGATGCAGAATTAAGCTGGAATTATGAAGCAGGCCTGCGGGCAAATGTTTCATCATTTTTATTTTTCGAATTAACAGGATACATACTTGATTTTTCAAACCAGATTATTCCTGTTTCAGAATCTTCAGGGGGAACAGGAACAGGCCTGGTAAATGGAGGAGAGACGCTTCATCTCGGATTCGAATCGGGTGTAAAGTTTGCTCTTGATAAGTTAATAAATTCTCACTATGGAATTTCACTGAGTGCAAGTCTAACATACAGCAGATCGAAATATGATGCAGACAGGTTTATAACAGCGGGAACGGAAATAATAAATATAAAGAACAATAAACTTCCATATGCCCCGGAGATATTTCTTTCAGGGATTCTGGATATAACTTCTCCTTCCGGTATAGGAATCCAGATTTCGGGAAATTATTTTGGAGAACAGTTTACCGATCAGCTTAATACAACTGAACCTTCACCCGATGGAGAAACCGGAATAATGCCGTCTTATTTTGTTCTGGATTTAACAGGTAGATATCAATTTCAGGCATTAAACTCCGCTTTATTTATTTCGATAAAAAATCTTCTCAATGAAAGATATATTGCAAGCCGGAGACCGCAGGGAATTAAGGTTGGTCTACCACGATTTATTACGGCAGGTCTGGAAATAATCTTTTAGAATTATAAAAGGTATAGGATATGACATCCTTTCTAGAATACAATCAGGATGTCATCTCAAACGAAACTCATTTCAGGTAAATCATCTTACGGGTCTGTATCATACCCCCGAATTTCAAAGTATAAAAATAAACTCCGCTTGTTAAATTCCCCGGTGAGAATTGAACTTCATAAGTACCCTGCGGTTTTACTTCATTCACTAATACTGCAGTTTCCTTTCCTAAAACATTATATACTCTAAGACTTACTTGCTGACAGGACGGGATAGAATAATTGATTTTTGTCTCGGGATTAAAGGGGTTGGGATAATTTTGAAAAAGATAAAATTCTTCAGGTTTAAGATTTTTCTCGTCAACGCCTGTTGCATTAAAATATCTAGCAATATTGCTTACAGAAATTCCTCCCGCCGTAGTAAATGAACCGCCGACAATTAGACCCGAGGCATCGGGATAGAGCACAATTACATTGCCGTTAGTTCCGGATCCTGCGGCTTTCCATTGTGTTCCATCCCAACTCATTATATAATCTCCTGCATTCCCGGTCAGAGTTCTAAATGCTCCTCCTGAATAAAGCTCATTATTATATGAAGCCAGGGTAAAAACCTGTTCAGTTATTCCTTCGCCAACCGGTGACCATGAACTCCCGTTCCATTTTGCAATATTTTTTGCTGCAACTCCACCGGCGTTTTCAAATAATCCTCCCGCATACAATTCCGAATTATATACTGCCAGGGCAGTTACTTTACCATCCATTCCGCTGCCGAGAGAACTCCAATTGGAACCATTCCACTCAGCAATATAATTTGCACTCATTCCGCCTGCTTCCGTAAAATAACCCGAAACCACAAGCTTACCATTATAAACAACCATATCTGTAATTCTGTCATTCATTCCGCTCCCGACCGGAGACCATTGCGTGCCATCGAATCTGGCAATATACGGTGCAACTGTTTGATTCAGAGGATCTCCCCCGGCTGTTCCGAATCTTCCCCCAGCATAAAGATATCCATTATATTCTAGAAGATAGCTAACATAATCATCCATCCCGCTGCCGTCATTGCCGGTACCGCTTCCGCAGGTTGTCCAGCTCCCGTTATGAAGCCGGCCGACAAAATTATACCAGTTCAAATCCGGAGTGGTAACGAAAAAACCTGCACCGCCGGCAAATAAGTCTCCGTTATAAACCCCTAAACCGTAAATCTCAGGCGCAGTAGTGTACATTCCTTCATCAACTGCCGACCATTGATTACCCGAAAGAACATATACCAAATCGCTTGCGGCATAAAAAGAACCGTTATTCAGCATGATTGAATTTACTGGAAAATCTAATCCCTCCCCGAAGCTGCTCCATTGCTGAGGATTCAATTTACCGGCAGAAAATAATATTAATAAGCATGCTGCCAAAAAGAAAATTTTTATCTTCATAAATACTTCGTTTCAAAATTATTTTTTCAATTGACGGTTTTAATTCACAAATCATACCCGATCTAAACATTTAAATCGTTTGAAATTGCAGTCATAGAGAAAAAGGAGATGAATGAAAATGGTTGACTGGTAGCACTATTCAATCATTCGGTCATGCATTCTTCTGTGTGCCGTAAGCACATCTGCCTGCTGAGATAAAGTACTTTTATACTAATTAATTTCAATTCGATTTAATAAAGAATTACAATCAATAATCCCAATCATCATCTTCAATTGTAAAGTAAATTTCGGTCAGTTTCTCATGGTTTATATAGAGCACCAATCTGTACCTTCCTG
>CAYSGP010000232.1:0-3712 GCA_964430095.1 uncultured Ignavibacteriaceae bacterium | reverse complement strand
AAAGTTCTTAATTACGATGTTGTTGTTTCAGGTTCAAATGGAATTGATCAAACTATAGATTATTCATTGGGAGTAAAGATACCGGCTTCAAATTTAAAGCAGCAGGGAAATAAGGCAATAAGCAGCATCCTTAAAAAAGATGTTCAGCTGATTACCGCGAACAGTGTGGTAGTAAAAGCCAATGTAAAAGGTTCAATTGAAAATCCTTCCGTCTCAACTTCTGCCGGGGATATAGTCAAGGAAACTGAAAAGCAGGTTACGGAAGAGGTAAAGAAGGAAGTGAATAAGCAGCTGGAAGAAAAGAAGCAGGAGGCTGAAAAGGAAGTCCAGAAACAGGTGGACACCGCAAAGACCAAGCTGCAGAAGGAAGTTACGAAAAAATTTAAGGATTTATTTAAAAAGAAATAAGAGCTTTGTTTGCGGAGATGAGGAATGCAGTCAGAAAAGTTATTAAACGGGACAACTTTTCCCTAATGATGATGGTCTTAAAAAAATATTACATCAAGCTTCCACAGATCTTTTTTAAAATCATAATTCCGGAATTCAAATGATCAGAATAATTTTAGCGGTTTGCTTAGTTCTCACTTCGCAGATTCTATCCCAGCATAAAGAATTAACGGTTGAAGACATTTTCACAAACGGGCAGTTCTATGGAAAGTCATTATACGGACTAAAATGGTTTGATGAAGGGAATAAATTTTCTTTTCTCGGGTATGATGAGGAGAGCAGGTCAGCATCTATTTATGAACATGATGTTAAAACCGGAAGAGAAGAAATTTTAATCAGAGGGAGGGATCTTATTCCTGATGATACTCTTAAGAGCCATGAATTTCCAATAGGAAATTATTACTGGTCACCCGATGAAAAATATATTTTATTCACTGAGCTTCTGCCTTCAAGGGGAAAAAAGACCGGCGGCAGTTTTTACATTTATAGTTTGAAAGAAAAGGAATTAACGCTTTCTGTAGAATCTGAAGAACCCCAGGTAAATATTAAATTTTCCCCGGACTGTAAAAAAACCGGGTTTGTTAGAAACAATAATCTCTTCATCCTGGATTTGGAAACAAAGAATGAAACACAGCTTACATTTGACGGCAGCGAAGTAATATTGAACGGAGTTTTCGACTGGGTTTACGAGGAGGAATTTTCGATTATCGAAGCATGGGAATGGTCGCCAGACAGCAGAAGAATTGCCTTCTGGAGATTGGACCAATCAGCCGTTCCCGAATTTAATATTGTCAACTGGGATTCAATTTATCCGCAAGTGAATATAATGAGATACCCTAAACCGGGATTTCCTAATTCATCTGTAAAAATCGGTGTCATTGATTTGGAATCTAAAAAAACAACATGGATGGATATAGGAGAGGAAACCGATATTTATATTCCCAGAATTAAATTTACTGCTGACCCTAAATTGCTTTCAATTCAAAAGTTGAATAGGCTGCAAAATAAGCTTGATCTCCTTTTTGCCGATGTAAATACGGGTGCTTCAAAATTAATTTTAACTGAAAGTGATTCCGCATGGGTTGAAGTTGAGGATGATCTGAATTTTTTAAAAAGTGAAAAACAATTTATCTGGTCATCCGACCGGGATAATTTTCATCATCTGTATTTATTTGATTATGAAGGGAAATTGATTAATCAAATAACAACAGGAGATTGGGAGGTAAGCAGTCTAGATGCAGTTGATGAAAAAAATCAAAAAATTTATTACACCTCAAATGAAAGAGATATAATCTATAAAGATCTTTACTCTATTAATTTCGATGGATCTGAAAAAAGAAGGATAACTTCTGCTAAAGGAGTGCAAAAAACAGATTTTTCTGAAAATTCCAAATATTTCATTGATTACTATTCAAATCCTTCCCAGCTTAAAATAACTTCCCTATATGATAATCAGGGTGAATTAATTCGGAATTTAAAAGACCCCAATATGTCCTTCCTCGATGAATATAATTTTTCGGCTCCGGAATTTCTGACTTTCACAACAGCCGACGGAGTCAAATTAAATGCAGAAATCATTAAACCGGCTGATTTTGATGATTCGAAAAAGTATCCCGTCTTGATTTATACCTACGGCGGACCCGGTTCTCAATCTGTTGATTACTCCTGGAATGGAGATTGTTTGTGGTATGAATTGCTGAATCAAAAAGGATATATAATTTTTATGCTGGATAACCGGGGTACAGGCGGAAGAGGAAAAAAGTTTAAAACCATAGTGTATAAAAATTTAGGAAAGTGGGAAGTAAATGACCTAATCGAAGGAGCAAAATATTTAAGTTCCCTGCCGTTTGTCGACAAGGGCAGGATCGGGATTTGGGGGTGGAGCTACGGGGGATACCTGGCCGCCTTATCAATCATGAAAGGTTATAAATATTTTAAAACTGCTATAGCTGTTGCACCGGTTACTCATTGGAAATTTTATGATACAATTTATACTGAAAGATATATGCAGACTCCGGCTTTAAATCCGGAAGGTTACGAAGACAGTTCTCCTTTAAATTATGCCGAAAGGCTTAAAGGTAATTTCCTGCTTATCCATGGGATGGGAGATGATAATGTACATTTTCAGAATTCCGTTGAACTGGTGAACAGACTTATTGACGAGAATAAGCAATTACGCACCATGTTTTACCCGGGAAAGGACCACGGTATTTCGGGAGGAAACACTTCCGTTCATTTATTTAAGCTGATGAACCAATACATACTGGAAAATTTATAATTCCGCATAATGATATACCTGTCCAGAATAACAAAAATATAATATTATCATTAACCAATGGATTTATCCATAGGATTATTGAGCAAAAAATAAAACTAAGATATGAACGGTTTTAACCGTTTTTTACAGAGCGAATTGAAAATTAAACGTGATAAAATCTGTCCAGCGCTTCTTTATTAAAACTTTATTATCATTTTAATTCTATTTTGGACAGCAAGTCAGCCTTTTATTCGATTCAAAAGAGATTTATTTTTACTTATTAAGATGTATGAAAATATATGGCTGATAAAAAATCAATTGAAGCATGGAAGCATCATCTGCAGGATGAAACTGATGCAGGATTTCTTTACAGGAAATTAGCTGATAAGGTAAACGATCCGAAAAGAAAGGATATTTATAATAAAATTGCTGCAATTGAAGACAAGCATGTTTCCGTATTCAAAGATTTATTGGAAAAAAACGGCGCTGCCGCGGGCGTTCTATCTCCTTCCGCACAGGCGAAATTTCTTAATTGGGCTTCGGATAAATTCGGCAACTGGATTTTACTTAAAGCATTAATGAATGAAGAGGCAGTGGGGGTAAAGTCATATCTGGATCTATATAAAAGGAGCGAAGACAAATCTACAAAAGCTGTTGTCCTTAATCTTGCGAAGGAAGAAGCCGGGCATGCTGCCAAGCTTATGGAGATTAAAGGAGTGCCGGGTGAACCTTGGCATAAATCGGAATCAGGAGGAATATTAAGGAACGTTGTATATGGATTCAATGACGGGCTGACTGCAAACTTCGGATTGATAGCCGGGATGATAGGCGCAGGCTCAGCGCCGCACATTATTTTAATTTCCGGAATTGCAGGAGTAGTAGCGGATTCTCTTTCAATGGGTTCTTCCGGGTATCTTGCTGCAATAAGTGAGAAAGAAGTCTTTGATTATGAGAAACAAATGGAAAGAGAAGAAATACGTTTGATGCCTGAACTTGAGGCAGAAGAAT
>CAYSGP010000231.1:0-9214 GCA_964430095.1 uncultured Ignavibacteriaceae bacterium | reverse complement strand
TAGTGCCGGGATCAAATAATAAATGATAAAAAAATAAAATTAATGGAAAATGAAATCCGGCATAAAAAAAAAGATTAATCTGCATTATATAAAGATATCTCTGACAAACTGATTCCGGAATAATTGACTTTCTGCTGTTCTCTATTGGTTACTGAGAATTTCTAATGTTAAAAAGAGTATAATTTTCACTTAGACCCGCCGCCGCCACCAAATCTTTATTTGCCTTGCTTTCGCTTCACCTCGTTTAACTTTTGCAGAGTTTTATCCGAAGCTTTTAGATCCATAATTAGCCGAACTCAGGCTTAGTATTATCCCGGACACATTAATATTTTTTTTAATAAGCTAAATTAAAATGGATCATATTATCCAATTTCCGGTGGTAACAGATTCCTTTCTATTATTTCGGACTTAAAAGGTAAAAACTCCCAAGTTTTAATTATAAATATAAAAGATTCATTTTTAGCTGTAATGAACCAATCTGTAACAATTGAAGAATTAAAAAAAGTAATTGCCTTGCAGGATCTGCCTGATGAGCATCTTAAATGGATTTTGGACCATTCAGATTATTTTGAGTATGAGGATGGACATTTAATTTTCAAAACAGGCGATCCCATTGATGTAATGTGGATTCTATTGGAAGGAAAAGTTTACTTTTATATGGATATAAATGGCCGGCTGGTTTATTACTTCAGTTTCGAGAATAATAATCTTGCCGGAGGTATAGGCGGACTGCTGCCGTACTCAAGGATGAAAAAAGCCCCCGGTGCTTCTTATGCAGTAGGTAAAGTACGCGTACTTCAGCTGCATAAAAAATATTTTCCTGAGATGGAACGGCTTAATCCCGATTTTATCCAGCGCTTAATTGGTTTTATGACAGAGAGAGCCCGTATTTTTGCAACCACACAACTGCAGCATGAAAAAATAAGCGCACTTGGGAAGCTTGCAGCCGGAATTGCACATGAACTTAATAATCCTGCAGCCGCAATCAACAGAATATCTGAAGAGTTAGATAAGAGGTTAAAACACAACTTTCATCTTACTGAAGAATTGCTGAAACATAATATAAAACCTGAGCATATAAGTAATATTGTTAAAACGGCAAGGAATAAAAAAAACAATAACTCTATAAAAACTAAAATCTCACCGCTTCAACATATTCAAAATGAAGATAAACTAAATGAATGGTTATATGAAAAAGGACTCTATGAGCGGAATGAAATAGCAGAAACATTTACAGAAGCAGGTTTTTCACTTGAAGATTTGGAAACTTTAAACAGCGGTGTTGATAATGAAGCTTTTAAAAATATTCTAGACTGGCTTGAAAATTTATTAAGCTCTGAACGGATTATAAAAGATCTTGAAAATGCTTCGGGGCGTATTTCAATTTTAGTCGATTCAATTAAATCTCATGTTCATATGGATAGGTCAGGCGGCCTATACAATACAGATCTTCATAAGGATATAGAAGATACACTTATACTTCTCGGATATAAGATCCGTGAAAAAAATATACTTGTAAAAAAGATTTTCTGTGAAGATTTGCCGCAGGTTGAAGTCTATATTGGAGAATTAAATCAGGTATGGACCAATATTATTGATAATGCAATCTTTGCAGTGCCTCAAAAGGGAGAAATTATAATTGAAACAGAATGCGATAAAAAGAACGTAACAGTACGGATTACAGACAACGGCACTGGAATCCCTGACAAAATTTTGTCCCGTATATTTGATCCTTTTTTCACAACTAAGAAAGTAGGGGAAGGAACTGGAATAGGACTGGATATTGTAAAGAATGTAATTAAAAGGCATAATGGAGAAGTAAAAGTAAATTCTATACCTGGAAAAACTGAATTTGTTATCAGTTTACCGATTTCTCAACATTCAATAAATGATAATACAAAAAATGAAACTTCCATTCATTATAATCATTGATGATGATAATCAGGTGCTGAGAGCTATTCAGCGTGATGTACGGAATAAATACCGTGAAGAGTACAAAGTACTTGCAGCCGAATCAGCTTCAGAGGCTCTTGAAGCCGTTAAAGAATTAAAATTGAAAAATGAAGCTGTTGCCCTTTTTATTTCCGATCAACGAATGCCTGAAATGGAAGGGCTTACTTTTCTGGGGAAGACAAAAGAATTCTTTCCTGATGCAAAAAAAGTATTGTTGACTGCTTACTCAGACATTGAAGCAGCAATAAAAGCCATTAACAATTTGAAATTAGATTATTACCTGCTTAAACCCTGGAATCCGCCGGAAGAAAAACTTTATCCAGTAATTACCGATCTTCTTGACGACTGGCAGAATAACTTTATCCCCGAGTTTGAAGGGATAAAAATCATCGGCTACCAATGGTCTCCGGTGTCTCATAGAATAAAAGATTTTTTAACCGGCAATTTAATCCCATATAAATGGTTTGATATAGAATTGAATAAAGAAGCCGGGGAATTAATAAAGCTTCATAAAATCGAACTTAATGAATTGCCGGCTGTTTTATTTGAGGATGGCGTATTGTTAAAAAATCCTTCTGAAAGTGAAGTAGCGGAAAAAATCGGTTTAAAATCAACTGCCTCAGGGGATCTTTATGATGTTGTAATTGTAGGCGCTGGCCCGGCAGGTTTAGCTGCTGCTGTATACGGCGGTTCGGAAGGTCTAAAAACATTGTTGATAGAAAAAAAAGCACCGGGAGGCCAAGCAGGTACAAGCTCCAGAATTGAAAACTATCTCGGATTTCCTTCAGGACTTTCTGGTGCTGACCTGACGAGAAGAGCCGTAACCCAAGCAGCAAGGTTCGGGGTTGAATTTCTTTCACCCTGCCAGGTTATTGATATTAATATAAAAGACAATTATAAGATTTTATCTCTTTCCAATGGATCTGAAATAAAAACACATACAATCATATTATCCACCGGTGTTGACTACAATACTCTTGATATTAAAGGAATAAATGAACTAACAGGCGCTGGAGTTTATTATGGTTCTGCAGCAACAGAAGCCCATTCATGCAAAGATAAAAATGTTTTTATTATCGGTGGAGGTAACTCTGCCGGGCAGGCTGCAATGTATCTATCCGGCTTTGCTAAAAATGTTTTTATAGTTATCAGGAAAAATTCTCTTGATTCTACAATGTCGCGGTATCTGATTGACCAGATTAATAAAACAAATAATATATCGATAATAACTAATTCTATAATTATTGAAGCAGCTGGGAAAAATAAGCTTGAATGTATTACTTTAGAAAATATTGAAACCGGTGAACGGAGAACTAACGAAGCTGTGGCGTTATTTATTTTCATTGGTGCCAGGCCGGTAACAGATTGGATTAAATTAAATATCTTTAAGGATCCGAAAGGCTTTATTGAAACCGGAAGAGATTTATTTAAGTATGAAAATTTTAAAAAGTCCTGGAAGCTTGAACGTGATCCTTTCCTGCTTGAAATAGGCATACCTGGAATTTTTACCGCCGGTGATGTTAGAGCCGGTGCAATGAACCGGGTAGCTTCAGCTGTAGGCGAAGGAGCAATGGCAATCAAGCTCGTTCATGAATATCTTGCAAAGTTTTAGTTTTTATTTAGAATATTGTATCCCCAATTCATTAAAATGCAATTTAAATAATACCGAGGGCCAAAGATGCATAGATATATTGTAATTTCTCCTCATACTGCCGAAGAGTGTAAAATGGCAGTGAAACAGTTCAGACAATATAATGCCGGATTCCTTACCCATTTTGAGTGGGGCTGCTTAGATAATGACCATACAGCTTATATAATGATTGATGCCGAAAGCCATGAAAATGCAAGAATGTCCGTTCCCCCTTTGTTCAGGGAAAAAACTAGAGTTACTAGGCTTATATATTTTGATCCGTTGACAACAAATGATCCGCTTCATCCGTAGAAAGAGACGAGGCAATGCAAAGTCTATGAATATTGTGAAGATGAAATTGATTCCTGTGCGAATCTTTTCTTGTATTCTGTAGGCGTTAATCCCGTAGATTTTTTAAATGCTACATTAAAAGCTGATTTAGTGTTGAAGCCAACCGAATAGAGTATTTCCAATATCGTTTTTTTGCTCGATCCGTCTATAAGAATTTTTTTGGATTCCTCAACCCTTAATCTGTTTATATAATCATAAAAATTTTGATTAAAATATTCGTTAATGACCTGCGATAGAATTCGCGGTGAAATATTCAATTTTTCCGCGAGCTGGCTCAGAGTCAATTCGGAATTAAGAAAGGGTTTATTGCATTCCACAAAATTATTCAGCTCTTCAATTACGGGTTCTGCATCTTTTCTGGTAAGCCTTGAGGACCTGTACTTAGCTGTTTCCTCCACACCGGCAAAAAGATCGGATCGGTACCATGCCTTAAAAAAAATAATATTAAAATAAATTAGGTACGGCAGTGAAATCAGTATTGTTAATGTATCGCCTTTTCTCCCGAAAATATAGAGGTAGATAATTAAAGGGATTGTTAAAAAGTATGAAATTGTAAATCCTGAAACGAGGAATTCAATCCATCCTAAATGTGTATGTGCTATCGATGAATAACTTTCTTTTAATTTCAGCTTTACTTTATATAGAGTATAAACGGAAAGAATAATGTAAAAAAATACCTGTGCTCTTAAAAAGATATCTATGGCTTTTCCATATAAGTAAATCGGAAACTCTGATTCCAAGAGTAAAATTCTTTTTTCTTCATAACTCAGCGGATAAAAGGCAAAGATAAGAAAACCCAGCGCAGCGAAAAAAGGAATAAAATGAAGAAGGAAAACAGGTTTGAATTTAAAATCAGTGAATGAAGCCGATTTGATATACAGATAAAAAGTGGGACCCCACAAAAACATGAATGGATAACCGGTAAAAAACAGATGAGGAAAATTATTGTAAAAAAAATCAAACTGCTGGAAGCAGAATCCGTTTAATATCCCTGCAGCTTGAGAGAGCAGCTGAAGACCCAGCAGATAGTTGGAGATATGCTTTGCTTTCCGAATAAAAAGAAAACATGAAAAAACTAAAAGCTGAAAAACTATTATTATTATAATAATATCTAGGATTCCAACTTTCATATATTCCTTTATTAAAAGCAATTTTACTACTTAAATTACCTCAAAATTTTATTTCTGTCTATACTAAAAGAAATTTTTTAAAAAAAAGGTTTTGAAACGCGTATCTGAACGATTTTAAAATATAGGGTAATTATATTACTAGCCGGGTAATTCGGCCCGAAAAATGATTTTTTTCCCTAAAATCATTAAACTGTATATCATGTAAAATTCTGATTAGGGAACTTGCTCATCAATTATTGCTAGTAAAATTAAATGAAACAATTATTCTCCATTATTGCTATAGCAGCAGCGGTTTTCAGCCAGGGACTGCTTGGACTGCAAAAAGAATCCGATCACTTTATTTTTTATTATGAAGCCTCGGACAGCAGTGTAGTTGATACAATTACATTCAGGCTCGAGGGAAGCTATGATCGAATTCTTGCCGATCTCCAATTAATAGTGAACGGAAAAATAGGTGTGCATATTTACCCGACACTCCAAGAATTCCATAATGCGATTGGCTGGCCGGATGCACCTGATTGGCTGGTTGGAGTCGGGTGGACTGAAATTCATGTCGTATCTCCGCTGAATCCCGGACCCGCCCATTCTTATGAAGAAATAATGGATAATGTTTTTATACATGAATTTACGCATATATGTACAAGAAAGATAAATCAAAATCTGCCGATTTGGCTTAATGAAGGATTCGCCTGTTATGAAGGCGGACCTTATTATGATAAAGCCTCCGTAGTTGCAGTTTACAATAGATTTGGAAGGATTCCAGCTTTGGATGAGCTGAATTCAAGCTATGATAATTTTGTAAATTTCGGCGGATATCCATTGTGTTTAACAATTTCCACGTTCATTGTAGTGACCTATGGTATGGAAAAGATGAGCGATTTTATCAGAACTCCGGGAGACTATACTATTTTTTCAGGTCTTACAAAAAATGAATTCCAGGAATTATGGATGGAGCATGTTAAAGTAAATTATCTCGGTATATCTTCGGCCGTATTTGATACTGAGTTAAACTCCCTATCAGGATTTGTTTTAAACCAAAATTATCCAAATCCATTTAATCCGATTACCAAAATATCTTTTTCCGTTCCGAAGAAGGCTCATATTAAGATCATTGTATTTGATACCCTGGGGAAAGAAGTAAGTACATTGGTCAATGAAGAAAAACCTTCAGGCAATTATTCTGTAGATTTCAGTGCAGAGGGATTATCCGTCGGTATATATTTTTATCAGCTGAAGACAAAAGAATTTATTGAAACAAAGAAGATGATTTTAATGAAGTAAAAAATTAATTAAGGTTTTGGCAGCTTTTTCCTTATATTCTTTTTTTAAAGAAAGGACAATTAATTTCTTTTTAAAATTAATAATGTAATGTCATCGCTCTGGGGAGCCTCTTTTACAAACAATTTAACATCCTCAACCAGAGCTTTAGTAAATTCCTCTGCGGTTTTTTCGGCGTGACTCTTCAAAAAATTTATCATTCTTCCCTCGGAATATTCTTCTTCCTCTTCATTCATTGCCTCAGGGATTCCGTCGGTATATAAAAATAATTTGTCGCCGGGGTTGAGCACTATTTTTTCACCCAAAAAAGGAATGCCCAGATCAAGCATCCCCAGACCGGTTCCGCCCGCATCAATTTTTTGAAGTGTATTATCTTTTTTAAGCAGCAAAATCGGGTTGTGCCCGGCATTTACTATTTCCAGGCTTCCGGAGACTGGTTCCAGAACTGCGATAAAAAAAGTTATATATTTGTCTGGGGGAGTAGCTTTGAAAATCAGCGTATTCAGCTTATCGCTCATTTGGGTAAGAGGAAGATCAAACTCCAAATATGAATTGAGTGCAGCATTCAAAGTACTAACAAGAAGCGCTGCAGCAATTCCCTTGCCGGCAACATCTGCTATAATGAAAGCGTAATTTCCATTCTTCAGCCTAATACAATCGTAATAGTCTCCGCCAACCTCTTTTGAAGGGATATTTATCCCGTCTATATCATATCCTTTTATTTTTGTCAATTTTTTTGGAATGATCTGCTGCTGAATTGAAGCGGCGAGATTTAATTCTTTTTCAATCCGTTCTTTTTCTATAGACTCCAAATGCAAAAATTCATTTTCTATCGAGGCAGATAATTGTCTTGCTACGGATTCCAGCAATAATTTGTCTAAATCGGTAAATGAAGTAGTCCCTCCCCGTATTTCTTTTTCAGATAAAATTAATTCATACTTCCGGTTCATAAAACTAAAAGCGGATTCAATCTTAAATTTATTTTTTAAAATACTCCCAGGTGCAATTTCTTCCGGAAAAGTATGGAGTTCGACAGGAGCATTTTTATCAGCCGGGCTTATTTTCAATATTCCCGAAGAAGCATTTGTCAATGAGGAAACTCTTTCAAGGGCAAACCGGTAGAGAGTATTTCTTTTTTCTAATTTAGACAATTCAATCCCGGTATCGATTAAATTGCTTAATTGAAATACTTTCTCATTTAAATCAAATATTAATTTTTTTTCATTTTGGCGATTAATGAATGCTTTGTGTGCGCTGTCGAATACCTGCAGTAATATTTGCAATGAAATCTTATCAAGATCAGAAAAATCTTTACCATCAATCTTTTTGCCGATAAGTAATCCCAAATAGGATAAATCCAAAAGAGGTAAGATTACTGCAGCGCTTATTTTGTTATCCTGATAATAGTGTATTTCAAAATTATTTGAATTATCAAGTGATTTTATAATTGAATTATCAGGCATAATACTAAAACCAACCGGGAGCCATTCAGAATCCGGCGAGGTTTTATGCAGCAGAAAAATATCTTTTAAAGAAAAATTACCTCTCAGCAAATGAGCAAAAGTTTTTGTCATTTCCTTAAAATCACGGGCCTTCGAAAGGATATCAAATCCCTCCCGGATTGATTCAAACTGAAAAGTTAATTTTTCTACGAGTATATCGCTATCCAAGATTGTATAGGTTAGATGAGAAATAGTTTAGATAAAAATAATGATTTATTTAAAAAACGGAATTGCTTGAATCAGCTTTTTCAGCATACTGAAATAATCCCATTATTTTAAATGTTTTTTCAATTGCAGGATCGAGATTGGTAAAAAATAATTTACCGTTATTCTGGTTAATTTGTTCAATAAGCTCAATTAGGTAAGAGATGCCTATTGAATTTACAACTTTGGATTTTTCCAGGTCCATTATAACAATTTCAATGCCGCTGGTATAATGCTTCAAAAATTCCTGAAGCATTTTTTCCCCGCCGGTATTGTTAATATATCCGTCGGTTTTTAATATTAAAGTTTTTTCTTTTAATTCGCTGGTAATATTAAATTCGGCGCTCATTGTAAACTCCGTTATTCTAAATTTTTAATTATTGATATCCGTGTACCTGATGAGCTCGATTCAATTATCAGGTCGTCCGACATTGATTTCATTAATTTCAAACCCCAACCTCTTTTATTTTCATCCGAAAATTTTTTCTTTATATCCGGTTCTTCAACTTCTTCGGGATTAAATCCTTTACCGTAATCCGTTACTAAAATTACCAGCTTTTTATTATTCATGATAAATTCAACATTGACATAAGGATTAATATCCCCGGAATGTTCTAATGCATTAATTATTGCCTCCGTAACAATTATCCTAGCTTCCCCGATTTTTTCATCCGAGATTCCGAAAAATTTACACATCTTCTCGAGCCCTTCAACGGCAACAAGTTCTATATCGGGAACTTTAGGTAACTTTATTTCTAATTTTACTTCCGAATCCATTCAGATTGCTTTCAATATTATAAAAGACATATCGTCAGTCTGAACAGCCCCGTCCATCCATTCATCTCCGTATTTAACAATATTATTTATGATTTCGTCAGGACCCTCTTCAGCAAACTTAGTGAAACATTCTTTAACACGCGAGTAATCAAAAACTTCCTTATTCCTGTTCATCTGCTCCGGCAGACCGTCAGAGAGAAGTAGAATTGTATCTCCACTCTTCATTTGTATTGATGTAGTTTTATAATTAGACTTCCTCATAGCGCCCAGGGGCATCCCTTGCAGAATAATTTCTTCTGTACAATGAGCTTCACTGCTGTAGTAATATACCGGCGGCATTCCGGCGCTTGCAACCGTGAGCTTGTTATTTTCGATCCTCATAAAACAGA
>CAYSGP010000230.1:0-5984 GCA_964430095.1 uncultured Ignavibacteriaceae bacterium | reverse complement strand
TTGTATTGGCACTTAGTGGATATCATCTGGATATTCCTGTTCCCGCTCTTTTATTTAATAACATAATCCCGTATCACAGATTAACCCGCTTCGCCGAAGGGTCCGCCTCGGCGAGACGGGAAGCAGGCAAGTAATCTGTGATTCGAAAAACTAACACCGTATCACAGGCTATTAATCCGTGATACAAATTTGAACAAAACATATGAATGAACAACATACACAAACAGAACACCATGAAAGCGGGCACGGTTATGGAATTTACATCCTTGTCTGGCTTGGCTTATTGACATTAACCGGGATAACTGTCGCTGTTGCGGGAATTAATTTAGGAGGTCTTACTGTTGCAACTGCACTTATTATTGCATCGATAAAATCTTACCTTGTGCTGACGATTTTCATGCATCTTAGGGTAGAGCAGACTGCATTTAAGGTCTTTGTAATTGTAGCTCTGTTCTTTATTATAGTTTCATTCGTACTTTTATTTTCAGATTACTCTTTTATACAGGACAGCAATGTTTGACGGTGCATCAAATTTTGCCGATTCGGTTGATACGGCATTTTTATTTATTCTCATTGTTTCCGTTTTCTTCCTTGTACTCATTACAGCATTAATGATATTCTTTGTAATCAGGTTCAGCAGGAAACGGAATCCGAAACCGAAAAATATTCACGGCAATGTGCCGTTGGAAATAACATGGACAATTGTGCCGACAATACTTGTCCTCATAATGTTCTATATCGGCTGGACCGGTTATAAAGAAATGGCTGAGGTGCCTAAGGATGCAATGCCTATTGAAGTTACAGGACAGATGTGGCAATGGAAATTCAGATATGAAAACGGCAAACAGACGGATACTCTTTATGTCCCGTTAAATAAAGCAGTTAAAGTTAATCTTAATTCCGTGGACGTGAATCATTCTTTTTATATCCCGGCTTTTAAATTCAAAAAAGATGTATTGCCCAGAAGAAAAAATGTTGCATGGTTTATTCCCACCAAACCGGGGGCATATACTTTAACTTGCGCAGAGTACTGCGGATTAAGGCATTCATACATGCTTACAAAAGTAATTGTGCTCCCTCAGGATAAATTTGATAAATGGCTGAATAAGAAATAATTATGAAATTAAAAGACTAAAAGATTAAAAAATTAAAAGATTAATTGAAAGATAAGCTGAACATATTATTTGAACTGACAAAGATCCGTATTACCTCATTCGTTGCGTTAACTACTGCATTCGGATTTATAAGTGCGGCGGGCGGGATAAATTTAAATATAATTCTGCCTGTAATAGGAATCCTGTTCCTTGCCTGCGGTTCTGCAGTAATTAATCATTACCAGGAAAGAAAAACCGATGCATTGATGGACAGAACAAAAAAACGTCCGATTCCATCCGGGAAGATTTCTCCGGGAAATGCTTTGATGCTTGCATTAATTCTTTTAGCTGCAGGTTCGGTTATTTTATTTTCCGGTGCAGGATTGCTGGCATTAGCTTTAGGACTGCTGAATCTATTATGGTATAACGGAATCTACACTCCGCTGAAAAAGGTTAATGCTTTAGCAATTATTCCGGGCAGTCTTGTCGGTGCAATTCCCCCTGCGGTAGGCTGGGTTGCGGCAGGCGGGTATATTTTTGATCCGCAGATTATTATTATCTCTTTTTTCTTTTTTATCTGGCAGATACCCCACTTTTGGCTGCTGCTATTAATTTTTGGAAATGATTATAAGAAAGCAGGATTCCCGACATTGACAGAAATCTTTAATCCAAGCCAGCTTGCACACATAACTTTTATCTGGATTATAGCAACAGCAGTAACAAGTTTATTAATTCCGTTTTTCGGAGTTGTAAAATATGCAGCAGTAGACTATATCATTTTTGCAGCTGGATTATGGCTTGCAGGGAATTCATTTAAATTAATTAAGAATACACAAAAAGGCTCATTTGCTTTTGCTTTTCGGGAAATTAATATATTCGCTCTTTTGGTTGTAGTGCTTCTTTCTATGGATAAGATTATATCTATTTAAGAAGAATGTCTTTCATCCGGATGCATTGAATTATAATTCTATGTTTATCAAAAATATTTTAACAGAGAATCTAAATGGATTTTTTTGACAGTTTTGTAATTCCTCAGTCTGCAGAACATATTAATCTTCTGCATTATATTTTGATATTAATATTTTTTCTTTTCATACCGTTCATCGGCATCGTTCTCGGCGGAGCGGCACTATCTTTATATTACAGATCAAAAGGACTTAAAGAAAAGAATAGTCTTTATCTCAAATTCTCCCGCGATCTGATAGAAACCCTTACTATAAATAAAAGCATCGGTATAATCCTGGGTTTAGCCCCGCTGCTGACTGCCGCCGTGATTTATTCTCAGCTTCTGCATACAGCAGGAACTTCGGTTACTCTTTATTTATTAATCTCCTTTATTCTTACCTGCATAGGTTTAGTATTAATCTACACTTACAGGTATTCATTATCCTTCACCGAATTATTTAAAGCTATTTCTGAAAGTGTAGATTTATCTAAAGGGAAAGAGATTTCTGATCAGGTGAGCAAATTCAGCAGCGGAAGCCAGCGCTTAAGTATAAAATCGGGGAGATACGGACTGGGAATATTAATAATTGCATTGTGGATTTTTACATCCGCAGCTTCAATAGCTTCCTTCCCGGAGCAATGGGGGGAAAGCAATCTGCTTAAACTGATGTTTTCATGGAATGTTTTTTCAAAATTCATGACCTTTTTAGCTTCTTCACTTGCGTTTACCGGCGCTGCAGTGCTTTTCAGCTTTTTCTGGTGGGAAGGCGGGAAAAATTTGGATAACCTTTATTCGGAATTTGCAAGAAATGCAGGAATCAGAGTTACTTTTTCCGGAGCGCTGCTTGTCCCGTTGTTTATGTTTATAAATATTTTATCTCTTCCCGGCTCAGCTTTATCGGGAGGCGTGTTCGGTTATTCCGCAATTGCACTTGTATTGATTTTCTTTGCATATAATCTTCTTTATGCAATGTTTAAATATTCAAATGCAAAATTCAGCGGACAACTTTTCTTTGTTATGCTTTTTTCAATACTAGCCTTAATTGTAAAAGATCAGCTTGCGATGAGCAATGCTACTAAGCTGCAGACGGAATTACTCGACAGGAATTATCATGCATTAATTGCAAAAACAGAAAATGTAAAAAGTGCTCCTGAAGTTGTAAGCGGAGAAAAAGTTTACCAGACGATCTGCGTATCCTGCCACCGGTTTGATATAAAGCTTGTAGGTCCGTCTTATGACAGTGTAATGCCGAAATATGAGGGAAAAGTCGATCAGCTTATTGCGTATATCAGAAATCCCGTTAAAGTTAATCCGGCTTTCCCTCCCATGCCGAATCCGGGATTGAGACCGAACCAGGTAAAAGCAGTAGCTGATTATGAAATGATTGAACACATGAAAAGAGTATTTGATAAGAGAACCTCGGAAGCGGGGAATGACGGAGAGAAAATTTTCAACACAATTTGCTTTGCATGCCATTCATTTGAAAAGGATATGGTTGGACCTTCATTTAATAAAGTCTTATCAAAATATGATGGAAAAGAGAATGATTTATTCACATTTCTTTCCAATCCGCAGAAGATAAGTCCCGATTTTCCGCAAATGCCGAATCCGCAGCTGGCGCCCGGACAGCTTAGAGCAATTACTACTTACGTCTTGAGCGAGTACAAGAAAAAAAGGCCGACGTAACACAGAATATTAATCTGTTTTATTTAGCTTCTATTTCGTTAATATTGAAATGAGCTCCGTATCCGGCTTAAGGTTTTTCAGGTTTTCCCTATCCCATTCCACTATGCTGAAATTCCCTTTATAATCCCAATTTGCAAAAGCAATATCATTTTCCCTGAAAACATCCGAAATATCCCGGTAATATTTAAGGCGCATTTCCCTAGATACATTCGGCAGGCAGCCGAATTCATTGCAGTAGAGCTGCAGCCCCGCTTCTTTTGCTTTATCAACTGCATCCTGTACAATCTTTTGCAGTTTTGCTTTATCAAAATAATCCCGGGCTTTTTCTTCTTCCAGCCTTGAAACCAGCGGCTGGTTTGTTGTATCTACATATTTCCTGTAATCCGCATCCGTAATGCACTGACCCGGATATTGCACAGGCCCGTTATAAAATTTAGCAGCCGACCAGGGCGCTTTATAATGTGTAACGAAATAAGGATGATACGTGTGAAAGCTTAAAATAATATTTTTATCTCCTTTGGGGATTTTCAAATAGGGGAATGTGAACGGCTTCTGCCACCTGTTTGAGCCGAAAATTATTACACGGTCCGGCTCCCTGGCCCTGATGATCTTTACAGCTCGTTCTATAAGATTATTCCACTGTTCATGATCGGGCGCTACCGGTTCATTCATTAACTCATAAGCAACCATATTATTTGGATAATCTTTTAAATATTCTGAGAGATTTTCCCACAGCTTCATAAAATTATTCTGGGCTGAAGTATCCGACCACAACGTTATTTTCCCTTCATTATTCCTTGCGTTAAAATGATGAGCTCTTAAAATATGCAGGTCGATTACTGTTCTAAGTCCGCTTTCCGCGCACCATGCAAGGCAGTTTTTAACGTGTTGGAGTGCTGCTGGGATAATCGAGCCGTCTTCATTCCAGAGCTCCTGCTCGTCAACCGGCAGTCTGATATGATCGAATCCAAAGCTTTTAATCAGCTTGACATCTTCCTCTGTAAAGAATTTCTCTTTTACTGACCATTCATTTGTTTGGGAGAGCCAATGACTGATGTTTACGCCTCTCCTTATTTCAAATCCGGATGGATTTGAAATATAATCATTTTTCTCAGGCAGATCAGATTTTTCTTTATTTCCAACTCCTAGTAAAAGCACAGCTGATATAATTATAAAAGAACCAAATCCTATAAACAAGTTGTTTGTCATAGCTGTTATTCCTTTTATTAGATTGAAAAGTATTCTCTTTATTCAGAATTAAAAATAATAAAGAAAAAATTAATGCTTTTGAGGAAATAGTATCGATAGAAAAAAGAATGAAATAAAAATACTCAGGCAATACCACATTACCTCCGCCGTTATTTACTATAACCTAGGGGGAGCGAATCTAATTCATTTACCGATTGATTCTCATTTTTTTGAGGCGGGAAAGGGGGAGGGACACCATTAAGATTTAGAGACAAGCTGATAATCCGCCTCAATCCAATCAAAATTTACATTTATACAATTAAATAAAAAAGCGGAATTATTATAAACCCGGAATATTTAACTCTACAGAAAATTTCATGTATGCAAATGCGGCTTTTTCATTAAGCTTCATATTTTCCAATTTCATTTCGATTATTTCTAATTTGCCGTTCCCTTTTTTTATTCCAGCAAGTTCTGTTTCTGCTTCAGTTAATTTCTCTGAATTGATATTACCGGAGTGCAGCATTATATCTAATAAGTCCGCGGTTCTTTCGTAACTTTTCTGATCCGTTACAAAACTGAATTCCCTGGTTTCCTGCGGAGCATTGATATTCTTTTCTCCTGCCTCGTTAGGACCTGAATTATCTGCATTCCTAAAATGCCATCCTTCTATATATAAAGAATTTATTCCGTGAAAGGGAGGAGTTGCAATACCGCAATAGTTTTCACTTTGACTTTTATTCCTGATTGAAATTACCCATCCGTATTCTGCTGGAAGCAGTTCAAAAATCAAATCCTTTGAAATTTCGTATTTATAATTTTTTCCTTTCATTATTTCACCGAAAAAATTAATCTGGGATACAGCATAGTTTGGCAGCAGGATAACCATGAGAAATATTGCGGATATATTTATTAATTTATCAATCATTTGTCAAAATAATTCTAAAGTTCTTACTGAAAGCAGCACAATGTTTTCCATTCTGACATTCTGCGAGAACATTTATCTTCCCCAAAGAATCCGAATTGGGGCAGATTATAATTACTCTGTTTTAAATTATTTAAGCAATAGT
>CAYSGP010000229.1:0-4355 GCA_964430095.1 uncultured Ignavibacteriaceae bacterium | reverse complement strand
ATAATCTGCCAAGTATTTAAATCCGGAAATTCAAAACCTTCCTTTTTAAATTCACTTTTTTACAGAATCGAAATCTCCCGAAACTGTATACTTCAGTATAAAATTAGTCTTTATTTTTATACATCTGATAAATTTTTAATCAAATCAGTGAATCCCTCCGCTGGCATTTGCTTTGTTAAAACAAGCGGGTCAACCTAGATGAGGTATATATGAAAAAACTCCTGCTTGCGGCTTTAATTTTTTCAGCATTCTATGATGCTTATGCCCAGTGGGGAATGGCTGCTATTAAGCTCGGATATTTCACTCCTTCAGCGGCTGACGGAGGTTTTATTATCGGATATGAAGGAGGAAGTTATATTGATGAAGGATTTAATTTCGGCTGGAGCATTGATTGGTTTCACAAAAATTATGTTGACAGGCAATTAGCCGGAGAATTTAATAATGAATTCGGAAATATAGGAGAGATAAATGAATTGAGGGCAAAGACAAATCTGCACGATTTTCCTTTGATGATAAATATAACCGGCAAATTGCGGATAGGTCCCCTGGTAAAAATATTTTTAACAGGAGGAGTCGGCGGGGAAGTGCTTCTGATTAACTATAGAAATTTTGAGAATCCTGATCAGGATAAATTTCAGGCAGCATTTGATTTTAACTGGAGAGCAGGCGGAGGTGCGCTTTATGAATTGGGCAGCAGGTCTGAAATTTTCGGAGAGCTTGTTTACCATTTTTCCCAGCCAAGCTGGGAATATGAGTTGGAAACAGGCGGAATGAAAAGAACATTCGAAAGAGTGTACGATATGAGCGGTTTTATGATGAGAGTTGGATTTAGATTTTATTATTGAAAAATTTAAATGTAGAGACGAGCCGCCGGCTCGTCTCTACGGAAATAAAATTATTTCAGCAGCATCATTTTCTTGGTGGATGTAAAATTATTCACTTTGAGTTGATACAAATACAATCCGCTCGCCAGATCCGCTGCGTCAAAGCTTACCGCATATTTCCCCGAAGTTTGATCTTGATTTACAAGCGAAGCAATTTCTCTCCCTGTAATATCATAAATTTTTAAAGATACAAATCCGTTTTCCGGCAGCTGGTATTGAATTAATGTTGATGGATTAAAAGGATTCGGGTAATTTTCGGATAAATTGTAAGTAAATACCCGGCCCGGTATTACCGAAATGCCGCTTACCGGAGAATATGTATACGTATATCTTTCCATGTTCTCCCAATCCGTTCCATTCCATTCTTTATAAATTAATTCAGTATTATTATTGCTGGAATCATAGATATAATCTTCCTGCCAGGAATTTACCCATGCTCCCATAACCCATTGCTGGCTGGTCCACAAGATAATCTTGTCTCCATTGTATTCAGCGTTTTCCTTTTCATCTGCAAGCCAGCCTGAAATTGTCCAATTATAATGGGTCCACACTTCCCAATTTCCATCGCCGTTATATGATTGTGTTTCCCTTTCATCTTCAATCCATGAACCGCTCCAATCATAAGATTTCCAGTCAGTCCAGTTTTCATTTCCATCATATTCAAGTGTTTCACGGTTATCGGGAACACAATCCGATCCGCTGCGGTCATAATCTATCCATTGCGTCCAATTACCGTTAGCATCATATTCCTGGGTCCATCTGTCGGCTAATACCCAATTTCCCCCATCTAAATTATAGTCAAGCCATTCCGTCCAATTTCCGTTCAAATCGTAGCTTTGTGTTTCCCTGTCATCCGGTTCCCAGCCGCTTCCGAATGAAACGAAGCCAAGTAGTTCAGTCCAGTTCCCGTTCAGGTCATAGGTTGCAGTTAATTTAAGAGAATCTGCCCAGCCGTTGTTCCATTTGTAAAGGATCCATTCCGTCCAGTTTTCATTTATATCATAAGTTTGAGTTTGTTTCTGCTTTTCGATCCAATTGCCGTCCCATTCATACCATATCCATTCCAGCCAATTTCCGTTAACATCGTGTGTTTCCGTCTCTTTATCGGTGTTAACCCATTCCGATCCATTCCATGTCTGCCATACTTCTTCAACAATATAACCGGATCCATCTAAAACGGCAGAGTATTTTAAGTTGTCTTCCCAATTAGGATCATTCCAGATTTGATAAAGGTATCCGGTGCGAATATCTGCTGTGGACAAGGATTCCTTGCCCATTTGATTCAATTCTTTTCCATTGATTCCAGATCCAATTTTAACATCAGCTTTTCTTGAATGTGTAAGCGGTGTTTTCACCGCTGAGAGTTTTGTCTCCCGTTCCGTATCATGGCGGAACGATTTTTCATCCGGTACCCTGCGCAGAATTTTGTTCTGTCCTAAGTTATACGAGATAAAGGTTATCAGAAGAAGAACAGTCAAGGTGTATTTCATATTTTACTCCTTAATTCAATGAAATAATTTAATTTGGTCCAAGAATTTATTTGATTGCGAGCTTTTGATTATGGGGAACGTTAAAATCTTAGGATTAGATTGATGGTATACGCAAAATCAAATCAATGGTACAAACTTAATAATTGAGCACTGCGAAAATAAATGATCGGAGTCACTGATTTAATTTTATCCGGTTTTAAATTTTTTCATCTTTTTCCCCGAAAAGCGTAGCAACAATTTTCCTGCCGCCGCCGTTATTGCGGTGTTCACAAAGATATATTCCCTGCCAGGTGCCCAGGTTGAGTCTTCCATCTGTTATTGGAATAGTAAGACTGCTGCCGAGCAGTGAGGTTTTTATATGGGCAGGCATATCATCCGAGCCTTCAAGATCATGTTCGTATGAGGTATTTTCAGGAACTGCTCTGTTAAAATGCGTTTCTAAATCTCTTCTTACATCGGGCGATACATTTTCATTGATGGTTAAGGATGCAGATGTATGCTGTAGAAAAAGATTCAATATACCTTTGGAGATATTATTAATTTCCCGACAGTTTTTTAAAATTTCATCGGTTATAATATGGAACCCTCTTTTTCTTGATGCAAGAGAAATTTGCTTTTGATACCAGACCATTCATTCCTTTAGATTATTTAAAGTTTCTCAATATAGCTAAAAAAAATTATTGCAGGGTTTTGCTCATTCACGTGACTAGAACCTTCAGTTGAACTTTCTGCCAAGTGAATCAGCCGCCGCCGAAAACCTGCACTTGCACTTGAACTTGAACTTGAACCTGAACTTGAACCTGCTCTTGGACCGCACTTGAACCTGCACTTGAACCTGCACTTGAACTTGAACTTATTTATCTTTTGTTCAAAGATTCTTGGGAAAAATGAAAATACATGAAAATTATCCGCTGAAAGATAAAAATACTTTCCGCATCGATGCTAAAGCAAAATGGTTTGCTGAAGTTCATTCCGAAAATGAAATTAAAGAGTTTCTTTGTCTTAATGAATTCAAATCTATTGTCAAGCTTATTTTAGGCGGCGGGAGCAATATTCTTTTTACCGGAGATTTTCCCGGAATAGTTATAAAAAATTCGATCCCGGGGATAAAAATTATTGGAGAAAATGAAAATACTATGTTAGTTGAGGCTGGAGCAGGAGTAATATGGGATGAACTTATTCATTTCTGTGTTGGACGGAATCTGGGCGGAATTGAAAACCTTTCATTAATTCCCGGCACAGTCGGCGCGGCACCCATTCAAAATATAGGCGCATACGGACAGGAACTGAAAGATGTATTTGAAACAGCGGAAGGATACTTCATAGAGGACGGCGGCTTTCGTAAATTCAGTAAAACGGAATGCGGTTTCGGCTATAGAAACAGCATATTTAAAAATGAGCTGAAGGGAAAATTTATAATTACAAAAATTATTCTTCGGCTGAGCAAAACACCGGTTTTGAATCTAGAATATGGTACCGTTAGAGCAGAATTGGAAAAATTAAATCTCGAGGAAATTTCCGTAAAAGATGTGAGCGATGCAGTCTGCAGGATCAGAAAAAGCAAGCTCCCGGACCCTGAAGAAATCGGTAATGCAGGCAGTTTCTTTAAAAACCCCGAAATAACGGAATTGAAATTTGAATCTCTTAAGAAAGATTATCCGGATATGATAGGATATAAACTCGGCAATGGCAGTGTTAAAGCTGCAGCAGGCTGGCTTATAGAAAAATGCGGATGGAAAGGGAAACGGATCGGAAACACCGGTGCACATGCAAAGCAGTCTCTAGTGTTGGTTAATTATGGAAATGCTGCCGGGAAAGAAATATTAAATCTTGCTAATCAGATTAAAGAATCGGTGTATAAAAAATTCGGCATCGACTTGAAAGAAGAAGTGAATATCATTTAGGTTATTACCAGTCTCCAAAAGGACCGCCGTATGCCCCCTGATCATTTCTTGTTCCGTCAAAATCATTAAACTTCGTG
>CAYSGP010000228.1:0-2661 GCA_964430095.1 uncultured Ignavibacteriaceae bacterium | reverse complement strand
ATCACTTTTTGATAAAAAATGATTTACATCAAAAACTTATTAAAAAAGATCATTAAAAACCGGTATAATTACTAATTATTTTGTAATGGTGAAGAATGCAGAGTGTTTCAAAATTCTTTGATTTTGAAAGATTTTGGGAATACTGGGAATGCAGGACGGATTTAAGTAGAAATTGGTAGTTATACTAATTATTTTATAATATTGATTTAACCTATTTTCAGAAATAATCAATAGTCAAAATGCGGCCTTTGTAAAAGTCTGCATTGAAGGAAAATTAAAGATTATTTAAAGGCGGTGCAACATCAGGGAACTGCAGGAATATATTGACCTTTTATTTACTTTAGGGAATCCTATCTATTTTTCAATATTGCTTACTGCTGTAGTTTTTATCCTGCTTTATTTTATTTATAAGGGAATCATTATCCCTCAAAAGCGGGAGCATCTGATTAAAGAAAAAGAATTGGAGCTTAAAAATACACAACTAATGGCATTATTCGCAGAACTCGATCCGGATCCGGTGCTTCGGACAAATAAAGAAGGCGTGATAATTTATTTTAATAACGCCGCAAATAAGCTGGGGATTTCTAACTTGACCGGAGCGAATATCTTATTGGTAATTCCTTTATTAAAATTATCTTTACCGGAATTAATTTGTTATAACAGATCTGTTTCAATAACATTTAGACTTAATCAGAAGTACTATTCTGTTTTAGCAAGAGGGAATTCATTTCTTGAGATTGCGCAGTTTTATTTTACGGATATTACTTCATTAAAAAAATCGGAGTATAAGATAAAGCGTTCGAACCAGAAGCTGAAAGAATTGTCGGCACACTTAATCGAAAAAATTGAAGAAGAAAAACAAAGACTTGCCAGAGAATTGCATGACGGGATCGGGCAAAACCTGCTGCTGCTGAAATTAAAGGTTCAGAATCTTGAAGAACGTCTGCATTTTGTTGATTTTGGGAAAAATGAATTTCGAAGCTTTCATACTATTCTGGAATCTTCAATCCAGGACCTTAAAAATATCCTCTATGAGCTGAAGCCCAGAATCCTTGAAGAAATGGGATTGGGTCCGGCTTTGTCATTATTGTGCAGTAAAATGATGTATGAAGGGAATATTAAGGGAAGTATAAACATAGAAGGATTGAAGGAAAAATTGGAGAGCAGGCTGGAGCTTGCTATATACAGGATAATCCAAGAGGCTTTAAATAATATAGTCAGGCACTCGAAAGCAGATTCCTTTAATATTCAGCTCTTTGAAGACGGCGGCAAAATAAGACTTATAATTTCGGATGACGGAGTCGGCTTTGACGTAGAAAAAACAATGTACGGCAGTATAAAAACAAATTCCTTCGGCTTGTTGAATATAAAAGAAAGAACCGAAAATTATAAAGGCCATTTTAAAATTGAATCTGAAATCGGGCTGGGTACTGTGATAGCTATTGAATTTCCAAAGGCAGAGGAAATTGCTTATGCATGAACCTGAAAGTATAAGAATTATTATTGCCGATGATCATCATTTATTTAGAGAAGGAATTATTAATCTTTTAAATGGAAGCAAGGATATATTGGTTGTCGGCGAAGCGGAAAACGGAAAAGAATTAATCAAAATATACTTTCAGTTAAAGCCTGATGTAATAATTGCGGATATCTCCATGCCGATTTTAACCGGGACTGAAGCAGTATCAAAAATCAAAAAAAGGGATCCCGCTGCCAAAGTATTGTTTTTAACGATGCACGAAGGAGATGAATATTATTATTATTGTGCCAGATGCGGAGGGGACGGGGTAATCAATAAAAATGTGCTTAAAGATGAATTGGTGTACGCAATTAGACAGGTATACGGCGGAAAAAAATATTTCGGCAGGGTAATCAGCGATGATGCTTATAATAAATTAATTGATAAATATATTCTTCTGATTGAAAGCGAAACTGAGCTGCAAGGAAATGATCTTAAACATAATGAGAAAGCCGTCCTTTCTTTAATAGGCCGTGGTTTTACGAGCAATGAAATTGCCGATAAATTAAAATTAAGCAAAAGGACAATTGATTATTACAGAATTCAAATTATGCAGAAACTGGATTTAAAGTCGCTTCCCGATCTTATAAGGTATGCCGTTAAATTCAGCATGAAGGAAAACCAGAAATCCTTCCGGTAATATCTCCTTCCTCTATTGGTAAAACTACTGAAAATTCATTTTATTGGATTTGCACTAAGCAAAAAAACTCATTTTTTTCTAAAAAATAAATAAAAAGCTTTTAATAATAATTCGTACTTATACTGATTATTTATTCATCAGCTGTTTTTAAATTTTGGAATAACCTGAAAGGAATGTAAAATGAAGATTATCCACGGCGAGATTTTTACAAAAGATGAAGGTGAAAAAAGTTTTGGCCCTGTAAATATTTCTATATCACTTTCTGCAGCAGAATTGGAGCAGCTACTGAATAAGACCGAGGATACTTTACTAATCAAAATTATCGGCAAAGATCTTTTTATACTGGATAATAAAAAGAATTTGTTGTTCAAAACCGGGGGTGATTTACCCGAAAATGAAAAGCTTTTTGTTTACAGTATCTCCGTGATAAAAACATTAATTGAAAAGGGTAAAGATGAAAGGATATTTTTCGAACAAAGAAAAGATGTCTTATCGGTATTGA
>CAYSGP010000227.1:0-4610 GCA_964430095.1 uncultured Ignavibacteriaceae bacterium | reverse complement strand
TCAGTCTATTTTCATTAAAAAATGAAGCTATTAAAGGAGCCGTAAAAAATAAGCTGAGATATAGAATGATGCTTAAAACGATAGTTAAGGTATTTCCCACTCTTAGGTGGTCATTATTAAGATTCTTAATCCTAATTATGGCTGACCCGGTTCCTAAGGTAACAAAAAGATCAGCTAATCCGGTATAAATAACCGTCATGCCTAGCAGACCAAAATCTTTAGGTGGAATAATGCGGGCTAAAACAATCCCAACAGAAATAGATATTATCTGGTTAGTATAAATCGTAGCAAAATTCCAATTAATGCCGGATAAGGTTTTATCAGTCAGCGACTTTGACAATTTTATTTCTGTTTAATATTAATTTTTCTGATTAATCTTTATTTTTGAAGGTTGATGCACCTGCCTATTCTAAAACCGGCATGGATTCTATCATAGAAATTATGCGGGATTTTGAATTTGTATGGAAGAGCGGGGAATATTCTGAAATTAAATGTTTTAGAATTATAAAAAGATTTGAGTTAAAATTATTAATTAGACCTGGATAAATGCTCATAGTAGAACAGAGTGGCAATATTGAATATCTGAGGAAGCCCCTCTTGCTGAATCTCGCTTTCCGGGCAGAGTATTTCCTCAAGCTTTTTTCTATTGATCAGCTGCCATAATTCGGAACCCGCATTATCGAAACAAACATTCCGAATCTCGTCTAGTCTTGTATCCAGGAGCAATTTCCGATCATAAGCAGACAAAATCCTTTTCTTTCCGGTTCCGTTTTTGACAATGTTTGCAGGTTTAAATCTGGAAAAATAACCTATTAAAGGTTTTACCTTATTCAAATAATGTTTCACTTTTCCGCTTTGCAGAGGCCATTTTCCATAAATCGTCGGCATCTCAAAAAGCTTAGTATTAATTTTCTTCATAATCCTGTAATGAAGCGGGTAAACAATTTTATCTACGGGATGCACTCTTAGTGCCGCTCTCAAATAAACCCTTGAGCAGAATAAGGAAAAAATATCGGCAGATGCCCTGTTTATCCTCCAATTGTTTCCATGATGCCGGCCAAGCCTTTCATATATATAAAAATAATCGGGGATCAGCCTGTAGTCAACATCATTCCCGGTTAAAAATCTGAAGAAAGAATCAAAGAATTTATAGAACATATCAATGGAAAGATCTGAAAGCAGCAAATTGGCATTGGCCAAAGTACGGTTTGTTAAATAAATAAATACATCCTTTTTAGTTATTTTTTTATCCCAGAGGAAAGTTCGGTTATATGCTGCTCTCGCGGCTTCGGCTCCATGAGTGGTTAACCTAACCTTTGATTTATCATTTAATACAGCCGGTTCAAGATGAGTTAATAGATTGAATACCTGCCATAAACTAGCCATACCGTTATTCTGTAAGATTAGATTCTTTACTAGTCCATCCCAATTATTAAACAAATATTCATAGTCCATTTCATAAAGCTTATATTTAAGATTAAATGCGGCTGCAATTTTGGAAGCGATTACAGCATCATTGTACTCAGGGCTGCCCGCCGTATAATATTCGGCCTGCAGCTTTTTATCTAGCAATAAAGCTGTAACTAACCGTGAATCGTAACCGCCTGTCAATGGACATTCAAGGCTGAAATTTTTTTCAAGAATCTGAAGATAATTCTCCATCTCTATGTATAGATTGTCAATTTCTTTTTTCTTCAATACCTCTTTTGAAGCCGGTTTGATTTCTTTCGGATCAAAATAAACTTTTTTAGCGATTGACTGTTTGTTTCTATCCCATTTCCAATGTTCTCCGCCGCGGATAAGATGTATATCCTGTTTTAAAGTAAAATGGTTCCCGACCCATCCTATTGAAAGAAAATGGGATGCTCCGTCCAGGTCAATTTTAGTTGAGCCGGAAGCGGTTTCTATCAGACCTACATGATTGCTGATAAATAACTGATTCCACTGATTACAATAGTATACCTGCTCCATCCCCATAATATCTGTAATAATATCTGCCTCATGAGATATTTCATTATACCTGATTATCGAAGCTTGCCCTTCATACTCATATTTGATGCTTTCAAAATGGGCTAATAACCGGCTGCTGTCATGTGCATTGATTTTTTGAGAAGTATCGATGGGCAGCCCGCTGTAAAAAAGTATATAGTCATTGTCTTCGGCAAAATATATTCTCTGCCTGCCGTCTTCTTCCGGCGAGAAAAGCAAAAAGATAAAATCTTTATGACCTTCGGAACTGTATGAAAAAGATTGGCCGTATTTTAGTTCAGGGAAGATTAGCTGCAGCGCTTCCATAGTTTTTTGAATTTTCACAAATTTTTCGTAAGAACTGTTCAACGCTGTAAAAAATAAATTCATCTTTTACATCCCTCCCGTTTTTTAATATTTAACTTAATTTATACGTTTATCTTTTTTTAAACAAAATCAGTTCTCAACTAAAAACCTGCTCCTGTCATTAAAGGAGAAATAAAACCTGGTAAAGAATGAAGGAATGAACTTTTTATACTTTTCCAAAAGCCAGTCGAAAGTATCTCCCTTTATAGAATAAGGGATGAAAACTGCAATTGACAAAAATACAATTATGTTGACAGCTACTGCAGCTATTAATTTAAATTCATTGCGAAGAAAATAGAAATAACTTTCAATGAAAAAAATGAAAACTAAATTTATCAGCGACATAAAAACCAGGTTCACAAGGCCGGGGATCATAGATTTGATAAATTCCTTCCAATCGGATCCAATAATTTTTAATGCAAGACTGCTTTGCGCAAGAAACATCCAGATAAGTGCGGCAACAACAGCTACGGCAACACCTTCAATTCCAAATCTCACAGCGAGTAATGCCCCCCCTCCCAAAAGAAGGAAATAAATGAGCTGCTGGAATGCTTCTTTGTATATAAATCCGGTTGCTTGGGCAATTGCACCGGAATATGACAAAGTTGTTCTTAAAATACCGCCGAAAGCTAAAATCCGGAATACAGGAATTGCTCCTGACCATTGGGTTCCGTAGAGTCCTTTTATTATATAATCTGCATCGATAATCATAACTGCCTGGACAGGGAATACAAAATATGATACCGTCTTAATTGTTCTTATATATGCATTTTTCAATTTTTGTTTATCATGCTGGGCAGCTGCAAAGGCAGGAAATAAAACACTGTAAATCCCTCCCGCTATTCTGGTGATTGATTGAGTCATTAGGTGAAAAGAACGTGTATATAAACCTAATGCGAACGGATTAATAAACTTTCCTACAATTAGTAAATCAATATTGGAAGAACCATAAAGTAAAATACTGCTTATACTAACTCCGCTTCCAAAGGATGCTAAATCTTTAAATTCTTTCTTTTTTATTTTGGGCATTAATTTTACAGGATATTTATATGTACTCAACAAAACTGCAATCCCCTGTGAAGCAATTCTGCCATAAACCAGGCTCCAAACTCCGAAATTAAATACCGCCAAAATAGAGCTTATAAGACCGTATGAAACCGATGTTGCAATACTTATCAACATAATTGTTTTAAAGTCCAAAGCTTTCATTATTTGGGCATAACTTACGGTATTTATACCTTTCAGTATAAAAATTATTGATAAAACTCTTAATATTGAAATTAAACGAGGTTCATTGTAAAAATCTGCTACCAGTGGTGAGGTAAAATAGAAAATTATAAAGACAATAATGCTTGAAGTCATTGTAATTGTTGTAGCTGTCTTTATATGATCTTCATTCAGTTCTTTAAATCTAATTACAGATTTGCCCATTCCCAAAGTAGTAAACAGATCTGCCAGACCGGTAAAAACGATTACCATTCCGACTAGACCGAAATCTTTCGGAGTCAACAACCTTGCTAATACAATCCCGACTATCGAAGTAATTATTGAATTAATGTAATTATTTAATAAACTCCAATTTAGCCCGGTAAGGGTTTTATCTGTAAGTGATTTTGCCAATTTAATTAATCGATATGTTAATAAGAAAATGAATATTTGAGCTTAATATTCCGGCAGATTTCATATGGGCCGTGTAATTAAAGTTTTAACTTGGAATTATTAATTCCTTTAATATACTGTTTTAATTTTTTCGATAAATCTGTTGAAAAGATTTCGGCTCCCTTGGAGTTAAGATGAGTGGAGTTGTAAAAAAATTCCTTAGAATAGCAAAGGGAGTCCTTTGTAAAATCCCAGTACTGCATCCCATATCTCCCGGCAAGATCATTAAACACTGAATCAATAATGTGCTTCTGAGGAATTATTTTTAGTAAATCTATATATAAAGGAGCATGAACTAATATAACTTTTATGCCTCTTTTTCTGCACTCTTTCAATTCTTCTTCAAGGAAGGTAAATCCGAATTCCAGATTTTCAATGTTATAAACCAGCCGATCATGCTTAGCTTTAAATTTAGAAAAATCCTGATTCCAGATTTTGTCTACTCTTACGAAGCCTTTGTAATCTGTTTTTTGGACGCTGATCTTTTTGAAATAAGATTTTAATCCTAAAATAAATTCATGACGGAATCCCCTGTATTTATATAAAGGGAGAATTTTCTCCAGCCGGATGTTCCCGTCGATCGCCTCCAGATTCGATGAAATGGTCGGTTCCGATAA
>CAYSGP010000226.1:0-2839 GCA_964430095.1 uncultured Ignavibacteriaceae bacterium | reverse complement strand
CACCTAAATAATGACTTTCTTTGCCATTTGGCATTACCTTGGAGGGGCGAGGGTGGGTCTGTCCTAAAAAGGTTGACGCTATTCTATTACTTTCATAAAGATATGAAGATCCCTTTGCGGGGATTGGAAAGTTGTTATAATGCAGTAGAAACACTAATGCGGTGTATAGCACCGATTGCTCCCCACGATGAAAAACCATAATCAAAATTATAATCGGAAATAATTGCTCCTAAACCGATATTAAATCCCGCTATTCCGGCAAATGATCCGACTTTCAGCTCGCTTCTCTTTTCATTATCGTAACCTAATCTTAAACGGAGCACTTTGCTCAAAGAAAATTCTGCACCAACTGTAAATGCTTTAAAGTGCTGTACAAAGTCTTCACGTTCTTCATTTAATTTATGAAAATCAAGTGAGAGCCTTAACGGAAGATGCTCTAATCTTTTGGACAGACCGAATGCAATATCAAGGGGAAGATCTTCTTTAGTCTCTGCATATGAAGAAAGCTGGGAACCCAGGTTTAAAATAGAGAAACCGATATTAATTAATTGTTCAGGGAAAGCATAATGGAGCCCGAGATCAGCGGCTAATGCGCTCGATGAATATTTTTCTATGCTTGAATAAATCACTTTTACATTCGCACCGTAATAAAAATTCACGTCCAGTTCATTAGCATAACCAAGGATGAATACCACATCCCCGGCGCCGAATTCTTCACCTTGCGTTCCGAATTCATCCGAGCTTGTAAAACTGCCGTAATTAATATACTTAACCGCTGCTCCTATTCTTCCAATATCAAATAATTGGGTTGAATAAGAAATACTGGCAAGATTAATATCCAGAAGGTGTTTGGCAAAAGAAAACGAAATCGGACTTTCGGAAAGAAGCTTGAGCCCTGCCGGATTATAAAAAATTACATTTGCATCATCGTTATTGGAAATAAAGCTTCCGGCGAGTGCACCCGCCCGGGCGCTCATATCCAGCCTTAAAAATTCATAAGGATATGTCTGGGAAAAAATATTATTGGAAAATATAAAACTGAGTGCAGCTAAAATTAAGAATGTTTTTTTCACAAAACTCCCTAAAAATTCAGACGTTATTTAATTATAATAAAAAATAAAGGCAAGTGAAAAAGTCTTTCGTCTTTAATCATATGTTAATCGTTAAATGCCTGCCGGCAAGGCAGATTAATAGTCAATCGGAGGAATATGATTAACGATGAACTACCTGTCCCGACCTTGGGGGGATTAACGATTAACTTTTCTATTTTGTGCAGAATTTAGGGACTAAAAGATTAAAACAAATTGTGATTTTTATTATTTTGATATGTTAAACAGTTAACATATTTTTTATCAAGAACTTGCCAATTATTTTCAACAATTATAGAGGTGGAGTGGTGAAGGTAAAATTTATTTTATTCCTGTTTCTTCCTTTAATTTTTTCCGCATGCTTGTCATTGGTTCTGGAGCCGGCTGATTTTGCCTGGCCCGTTGAATCGGTTCTTAAGGTAGATGAAAACGGGAATGTGCAGGAGAGGCAGTATAATGTTTCGTTTAATACAGTGAAGCTTTTCCTTGAAGAAACCGGGGATTCTCTTTCATATATAGACCGCGATTTGAGATTAATCAGGGATTCAAAAGGATTTTACTTTATTACTTCGGATAATTTTAAAAATGTTTACGTGTTTAATGCCGATGACGGAACGCTCAGGCTTAATAATAAGATAGCCATCTCGGATACTCTCGGTATGAAAGATCCGGCCTTTAACCAAAGACCTCCTTACATTGAACTAGTTTTCGGAAGTAAAAAAATCAACCTGAAGCATGACGGCATTGCTGAAAAAGAGGAGGAAAAACAATGAAAAACTGCAGTTTGTTTTTCTTATCAATAGCTTTTTTAGGATTTTTATCAGGCAGCTTCCTTTATGCTCAATCCGATTACAAAATTGTTCAGGATTTTAAAGCAAAATACCAGGAGCTTAGGCAGTCTATTGAAGATGCCGATTCATTGGAGCAATTGTCCGGCATAGAAACCCAGATTGAAGATTTTAGAAATGATTCCTATGCTAATAAAACACTGCTGGATAAGAGTCTTTACCCTGAGGATTTTAATTCATCAATTGAAAACTTAATGAATGCATTAACGCTTAGGAAAGGCGACTTTACCCAAATTACTGTATTGAAAACCCAGGTCAGCGAACTTAAAGTCCAGGTGGATCAATTAAATGCAAAGAATACGGAATTAATAAATCAGGTTCAGCTGCTTGATGATCAAAGTAAAAAGGACAGAGAAAAAATTAGTCAGCTGGAAAGGAGCATTGCCCAGTTAAAGGCTTCTTTAAGGCAACGAGATGATCTTGTAATGACTATGCTTGACAGTCTTATGCCTGCAAATTACAGAGCAAAAGAAGAACTTACTGCCGCGGAAAAGCAAAAGGTTTATTCCGAAGCCCAGAAAGCAAATATTATTTCCAATATCCAGCGGGCAATAAATGATAATATAAGATTTTTGGAAGTAACAACCTTAAAACCGGATGATATCGATGAGATTAAAAGGCAGCAAAGAGATTTTTCAAAAATATGGAAAAATGTCGGGCCTAAGATTATTGAAATATATTCTGAAAAAAATCAGAATTTAAATTATTTAAAAGAAATAGATGCTGCTTTTAACCGGTGGAATGCTGCAATTACCCAGGAAGCATGGAATTCTGTGGGAGAAGAATTTAAAGACCACGGAATTAATCTTTTTAAGTTTTCTAACGGCAAAGAATTTGTAAAATCGGTTTCTTCTTATGCAGACGACGAAATAAAGAATAAGGATGTTAAAGGAGAAGAGGAAT
>CAYSGP010000225.1:0-4927 GCA_964430095.1 uncultured Ignavibacteriaceae bacterium | reverse complement strand
TTAGCTTTACTAATAATATCGTTTACTATGTTCTCAACTTTCCCCATAATAAATTTCGCTTCCTTAAAAGTAGCAGAGATTTTATTTCCAAGGTATTTTGAATCTTCAATTTGAACATCAGCCTGCTGAGAAAGGATTTTTAGAGCAGGGCTACTTAATTTTATATTTCTTTGATTAATAGAGAAAGAAGATATCCCCAGTTTTCCAATCATATTTTTCAGAGACAATCGTATTCCCTGCTGACTTTCCATTTCAATGAATTGTTTACTGAAAAAATTTATATTTCCTCCGGAAGTAAAACTTATATTTCCATTATTAGTTATAAACTCCAAATCACCGGATTGAATATTGATTTTGCTTTTACCGGAATTAGTATCATATTCAAAAATCATCTCTCCGTCTTTTGAATTTATCAGAATTTTTTCCTCATCCGGATTTTTATTTATTACTGCATAAGATCCGCTGCTGGATATCAGGCGATTGGTATTAGAGGATAAGGAATTCAATAATCCGATGATATAGATTTCATCAGCATTTTCACCTGCAGCTAAAACGCTGTCTCCATAAACCAACTTGTGTTGATAGGAAATAGCCGATTTAGCCCATACCTCGAAATCTTCCTCATTTTTTTCAAATTTCAATAATGCTAGATTTTCACGTTCATTTATATCTAATATTATAGCTGATCCAAAGTATTTAGTAAATTGATTTGTAGATACATCTTCTGTAAATGAAAACATTAAACCTCCCTATTATTTAATCAATTTTAAACTTAAGACTGTTAAATTGTTCTTTTATTATCTCTATTGTTTACTACCTACTGTTTAGCGCTTATTTGTATTTCGGCGGTTTCCAGTCCTCTGCTTCTGCAAGATCCTTGTCCGTATATTCTGCTCTTTTCCTATTGGAGTTTGTCCAGTCGGCATATTTATCATCTATTTTATGAAGTACTGCTTGAGTTAAATCTGCCCCAGTTAAATCAGCTTTTAATAATTTGGCATGTGAGAAATCGGAAAAAGGAATATTTGCGTTCCGGAATATTGCTTCACTGCAATCTGCGTTAGTAAATTCCGTACGATCTAATTTGGCTTTTTGAAAATTTGTCTTTTTTAATGAAGCTCCTGCAAAACAAGAAAATCTTAAATCAGAACCAGAAAAATCAGCACTTTCCAAGATACTTTCAGTAAAATCCGCAGTAATACAAAGTGCATTTTTCATTGAACCTAAGGATAAATCAGCTTTCTTAAAATTTACCTGTGTACAGTTTGCGTTATTCAAATTAACTTTTTTAAGATTTGCTTCACTTAAATCAGAATCCGTCAAATTACATCCGGTTAAATCCATTCCGGAAAGATTAACTTTTTTCATATTGCACAAGGTAAAACTTGTATTCTTTATAAAAGCTCTAGTTAAATCCACCCCTTGAAAATCAGTGTTATTAATTTTTGCACCGTTCAAATTTATATTATCGATTCTGGAACCTGTCAATTCACAATAATCCAATATAGCTTCAGAAAAATTAGCAGAGGTAAGATCGCCATTTAAAATAACAGCCTCCTCCAAAATTGATCTATTGAAATCCGCACCTTTTAAATTAGCATTGGAAAAATCAGTCCCCGTAAGGTTGCATCCAGGAAACTTTGCACCTTTCAATTCCGCACCTGCAAAATCGGCCGAGCTTAAATTATTCTTGCCAAAATTGACATTTTTAAAAGAGCAACATTTAAATTGAGTTCCTCTTAAATCAGAATTCTCAAATGAAGCAGACTCCAAGTTGCTTTCACTTAAATTTGCATTATTTAAGTTATGGTTGGATAAATTGACCTCTTTCAAATTACATTTTATAAATTCACAATTGGAAAGATCAACCGGCATCTTCTTCTCTAATAATGTTAAATCAATATTATTAAATTTAGTTTCTTTGAATACCGCTTCACTGAAATCCGTTTTTGCATTTATGCTTACTAATGAAAACGACGTTCCTGTTAATTCAGATTTGTTAAACACTGCAGACAGTAGACTGCAATTCTTAAATGAGGTATTTCCTAAAACACTTTTATCAAATTTGACATTTTCCATCGAACAATTTTCAAACTCAGACATGCTTAAATTTGTTTTTAAAAAAATTGCTTCGTCCAGCATAGTGTTTTCAAATTGAACATTATTAACCTCCGCCTCAGAAAAGTCAGCACCTTTTAGAATAGCTTTCCCGAAAGAATAGCCGGAAATTTCTAAGACTTTTAAGTCCTCCAGCTCAAAAGGCAGAAAACCAAATTCTTCCAGTGAAATTTCAACTTTAGATGGATCAGTTTGAGGAATTTTTTCTGCAAAAAACATAGCTTCCGATAGAATTGCTTTAGAGAATCGAGATTTTTCACAATTTGAATTTACAAATATTGCTTCGGAAAGATCTGCATTGATGAGGTTTGCTTCCCTTAAATCTACTTGATCAAACAATGTCTCTTTGAATATCCCGTTTTGTAAGTCTGATTTAAAAAAATTAACTTTGCTAAAAGTAACTCTATTAAACACAGCTCCCTTTAAATCTAAATTACTTAAATCTAGTTCTGAAATAACAAAGTCTTCCAAAATCTCCCCGGTTTTTACTTTGTTAATTATATCTTCCCTTGTTAAAACAATATTCATTTAATGATTTTTGCTGGAGAGTTTTGTCATTTTAAGATTAGCAAATGTAAGCTTAGTTCCCTTGATAACGGAATCGAGGAATTCAGCTCCATATAAATTTGATCCACTTAGATCGGCTCCTTCAAGATTAGCTTTTTCCAGGCTTCCTTGAAACAGATTCATTTTGCTAAATTCTGCATGGGAAAGATCAGCTTTAGCAAACCGTGCAAATTTCATATTTGCCCCATAAAAGTTTGCTTTTCCCATCAATGCGGATGAAAAGTTTGCTCCCTCCATTTCACTGAAAGAAAAATCCGCTTCGGTTAAATTGGCTTTTTCCCATATTGATTCGAATCCTTTAGCTCTCTGGAAAGAAGCTTTTGTAAAATTGCTTTTTCCAGAAGCTTTAAGCCCTGTTAAATCTGTTTCAGTAAAAATAGTTTGAATTCCGGACGCTCCTTCAACAGAGGCGCCGTTAAGATTTGAACCTTTAAAATTGGCTTTATTCATAATGCATTTTGAAAAATCAGAACCCGTGAGATCACTATTTACCAGGATTGCTCCGGTTAAATCTGCCCCGGAAAAGAAAGAATCTTTTCCTTTGACTTCATTTAACTGAGCATCATGCATTTTTGCTTCTTCAAAGACTGCCTCTTCAATTACTGCTCCCGTTAAATCAGCTTTGATAAGAATAGATTTTGTTAAATCAGTCTCTTTCAATACGGCATCTTTTAACACTGCACCTGATAGATCGGCCTCTGATAAATTAGCTTTGGTAAAATTTGAGTTTGAAAGATTAGAATTTTTTAATGACACCCCTGATAAGATTGCATTCTGAAAATTTATATTCAATAAATCGAGGTCTGACAAGTCAACTCCTCTTAAATCTTCCCCCTCAAAACTTTCTTTTTTATTTATCCGTTCAATAAATATTTTGCGTGTAAGAGGAATTTCCTTTAATTCCTCCTGAATTCCCAATTGTTTTAATATCTCTAATTCTTTTTGCTTGTCTTCTTCGCTTGGCTGCGGTGGATTATCAGGATCAATACCCGCTTCAAGCAATGATGCTTTTATTTTTGCGTCTGCTTCTGCAAGTTCCTTTTCCAGTTTTAGATCTTCTTCAGAATCTGATTCAATAGGTTTTTCTGCTATTACTTCTTCCTCAGGTTCAAATAAACTTTTTTCCAAAAGGTTATGATAATATTCGGTTGTTTGAGACTGCTCGGTGATTTTTTCCGATACAATTAAGAAATTTTGGATTTCCTCAAAATCTTCATCTTTAATCTCCGATACACCTCGCCAAACAAGCACAAGCTTTTCCTTTTCCATATCGACCCATAATGTGTCAAGATTCATTTTAACTTCTTTAAAATGCTTCTCCTTTTTATCATTAAGTTCACTGACAAAACATCTTACTTTCAAGCCAGGTAATTGAGAATGATATTGTGAATGTAAAGGATGCAGATTTTCAAAATAAACTTTTTCGTCTCCAATCAGATAACCGGCAACCTGCATATCTTGCTGAGCAGCATTGAAATAGCTCCAGTCAAAATCTTTGGGAAACCATGGCCATCTTTCCTGCATGTAACTTCCTTTGTATGAACCAAGTTTCGAGGATCTTTGCACCCACATCTGTCCCAATGCCCCAAAACCTCCCGGCTCCAACTTAGTACCGGCGGATATGATTTGCTCTCCGGGATTTAGAATATTGGGAATCGGGATTATTTTTTCACCTGATTTATTTTCAGTTTTATCAATTCCTTTTCCGACTGGATTCTTTTTGTATTCATTACCTCCGAAACTATTTTCATATCGCAGCTCCATTTCAGAAAAAGGTTCGGGATTGGAAATCGTGTTTGATGAAAATCCACCAGCCCAATACCTGTTTCCAAAGATATTTAACAATTTTGACTTTGATCCAATCTGAAATTTTACACTGGATGAATAAACCTTTTTCCCCTGTGGTGTAAAGCATTTTCCCACTAATAACAGATCTGCTTTTGGTTTAAAGAAGGCAAAGTCTGAAGAATACTTAGGACTACCCTTCATTTCTTTATCTTCAGGATAAAATTCATCACCTGTTGGAAATAATTGTTTATCGGCAGCAACGGCACTTTGGTCCGGCTTTAATTCGAATGTCCCTTTAACGATGAAAGTAAGAGTATGTCCAGGAAAATTAACCCGGCCATTAATATATGCAACAGAAAAGGGGGTTATATTTAGGATTTCCATTCATTACTTCTCAATTGGCTCAATCGAAATTTTAACTAATGTTAAAAATGTAATAATTACAAATGTTTTA
>CAYSGP010000224.1:0-6525 GCA_964430095.1 uncultured Ignavibacteriaceae bacterium | reverse complement strand
AGAGCATAGTGCAGAGAGCATAGGGTTAAGAATTCATTCTATTTTCCCTTTCACATTTACCATTTTCCATCTTTGCTTTTGCATACTGCTTACTGCCTACTGCATATTGCATACTGCCAACTGAAAACTGTGGACTGAAGACTGATCTTCACGCTTCAGATCAACTCCAGCTCCCTCGCTAATTGAATGGCTTTTGTTCTTCCCGCAACGTTTAATTTCTGGTAGATTTGATGAGTATGCTTCTTCACCGTACCGACTGCAATATAAAGCTTATCTGCAATGTCTTGATTGGAAAATCCGGATGCCAGCAGACGCAGCACTTCGATTTCTCTTTCACTTAAGGGTTCATCAAGCGGCTGAGATCCCGTAGAATGTTCAGAATTTATTTCTTCAATTAAAGAGGATATGAAATTAAAATCAATTGACTTATCATCCTGAAATTCTGTTAAAATATTTGTCAGAAGGTCAGCCATGATTTTCCCTTCATTAATGAAAAATCTTTTAAAACCTTCCGGGGCTGCAATCCGTAAAGCTTCTTTGAGCTCTGATAATGCTTTCCCGGTTTCTCCCTCCCGTTCAAAAATTAAAGCTTTCAAAATCCTGCTTTCCAAAATCCATAAGCAGAAACCCATTTTTTCAAATTCAGGACTTTTTTCTTCAAGGAGATTAAGCGCATTAAAATATTCTTCATTTTCCATCAGTATTCTGGCTGAAATTATATCTCCGATATAGTAAAAGGGGCACTCCCTCATCGGATCCGAATTATATTTTTCCATCCACTGAACCGCAGCCTTCATATTTTTCTGCATTATCCATAATCTTACCTTATTGGTCTCAAAAGCAATCTCCCTGAAAAAAGAAGGAGATTTAGATAAAGCTTCCTCTTCTTTCTTTAATAAATTCTTTACACTTTTAAAATCTCCCTGTATGTGCTTAATAATTGCCAGCAAATGGACGGCATGGAAAAACATTGTCCAGTTCCCCATCAATTCGGAAATCCGGAGACCGTTATTGAGATACTCTTCCGCTTCCTTAAAACGATTCATATGATAAAATATTTCACCCATTCCCAAATAGGTAAATCCAAGAGGAAGAAAAAGTTTTCCGTATCTGCCCGAATAGTCTTCAAATACTTTTAAAGCAAAACCTGATGCAGCTTTAAGCTTTCCCTGCAGTAAAAGCACAACTGTTTGATTGTAGGCTCCCGACAAAGTTACTAAATGGTTATTGCTTAATTCTCCTGATCTATAAGCATTTTGAAAAGCCGTGAAAGCATTCTGAAGCTCGCCGCTGTAAAGGTATGTCCAGCCCAAAACCAAATTAATTGTGCTCTGCAGGTAAGTGGGATTATCCGCTTCAAGATATTTTTTTGCTTCAAGAATTAATTCTCTCTGAATAAATAATGTGCTGTAATTTTGGCTGTGAACCGGGTTATAGCTGTAAGATTTTATCAATGCCATGTGTCCGAGAAGATCCCTTCTGGTTTTTTCATTATACTTAGAATTTTCATTTGAGATGATTTTCTCAATCTGTTCAACATAGGGATTAGCTTTTGCAAGATCACCCCTGATATTATGAATCCATGCGAGACTTAATAACAGGTATGCTCTTTCCGATAGCAGCTCAGCCGGAATTTTTTCGCTCCAGTTCTGAAGAGTTGTAAGCTCTCCTTTAACAAGCACATGTATAGATGCGGCATCAATAATATCTGCTGCTTTCTCCTTATTGCCGGAGGCTAATGCGTGTTTAAAAGCATCCTCAGTATATGAATTCTTTTCGAACCATTCGCTCGCTCGTTTATGGAGAGTACTAATTACATCAGGAAATAACTGCTCAAGCCTGAATTTCAGGAGATCGCTGAAGAGATGATGATACCTGAACCATTTTTTGTTTTCATCCAGCGGAACTAAAAACAGCTTGGATTTATCCAGGTATTCAAGAATATGCTGACTTTCACTTCCGTTTGTTACATAATCGCAGAGCTGGCTGCTGAATCTTTCCAGTATTGAAGTGTACAAAAGAAATTCCTGAATATTATTATCAAGATGCTGCAGAACTTCTTCCGTTAAATAATCAACAATATAGCTATGGCTTCCGCTGAACCTTTGAATAAACTCGGGAATATTTTGTCTTCCCTGCATAGCCAGAGCAGCAAGCTGAAGACTTGCAATCCATCCTTCGGTCCTGTGCTCAAGATTATTTATCTCTTCTTCACCGAGAGGAAGGTTCATAGTGTCCTTGAAAAATTTTTCTGTTTCTTCGGAAGTAAACCGCAGGTCGGCTTCCCTGATTTCACAAAGCTGTTTTCTAACACGCATTTTTGAAAGAGCGAATGAGGGATCGTACCTGCTTGCAATTACAAGATGCAGGTTTAACGGAAGATGATCTATAAAAGATGCTGTTGTTTGATGCAGACTGGGCGAATTCACGAGGTGAAAATCATCCAGAACCAGAATACATTCGGCAGAAGATGTATCTATATCGTTAATAAATGAAGTAATTATAGTCTCTACCGGGATCTGCTGTGCAGAATTGATTAATGCCTGGGTATTTTCGCCGAAAGATTTTGATCCGTTTTTAAGATTCTGATTTAAATTCTGAAGCGCTGCCAGACAGTATGTAAAAAATCTTTTGGGATCATTGTCGCCGGAATCCAGCGAAACCCAGGCAGCAGGAAGCCTGACTTGTGAAATCCATTCGGCAAGTATAGTCGTTTTGCCGAAACCTGCCGGCGCGGATACGAGAATAAGCTTGCTTTTAAGTCCGGAGTTAAGCTTCTCCAGCAGTCTCGTTCTGGAAATTGTTCTGGGCAGCAGAGCCGGTTTATATAATTTAGTTGAGATTAAAGATTCATTCATTTAGATAGCCGGTAGATTTAACAAAAATAATAAATAACCTAATTTAATCTTTACAAGTCAAGGTATTTTAAAATGAGATTGCTTATCAAGTGATATATAGCGCCGGATAAATTATTCTCAACAATTTTTTTTCTGCCTGTAACAAATATAATTCTAAGACTCTAAATGAAAAAAGGAAAGAAGGCAGATGGTGGATTTTTACCGGTGAATTCGGAAAATTTAAAGGATTATAAGAAACTAACCTTTAACGCTTCCCTGCATAATACCTGCAATATAGTATTTCTGCAAAGCTAGAAAAACAATAATAATGGGAACAATAGTTACGACTGAGCCCGCCATCATCAGTTCCGGATCCTTTGTATGCTCCAGCATTAAATTAGATAATGCAACCGGAAGAGTATACATGGAATCATCGGTAAGTGCAATTAAAGGCCACAGGAAATCATTCCAGGTTCCCATAAAAGTAAAAATAGCCAGCGTTACGAGAATAGGTCTGGCAAGAGGAAGAATCAGAGTCCTGAAAATTTGAAACTCCGTTGCACCGTCGATTCTTGCGGCTTCAATGAGGCTATCGGGAATTGAAATTATGTACTGCCTTATTAAAAATATCCCGAAGATAGTTGCTAGACCCGGGATAATTATTGCCATATAAGTGTTTATTAATCCCATTGATTTCAGCATCAGGAATAAAGGAAGCATGGTAACCTGGGCAGGTATTATCATTGCGCTCAGCAGGAAATTAAATAATTTATTTTTTCCATTGAACCTGTATTTTGCAAATGCATATGCAGCCATCGAATTGAAAAATATGGATATTATTGTAACGGCAGAGGCAAGAAAAAAACTGTTGAAGAGATACCGGGCAACATTTAAACGGGAAAAAAGGCGTTCATATTGTTCTAAAGTAAATGCATCAGGCAGAAACCTGGGAGGATAAACATTTGCATGACCGTCAGCCATAAAGGAAGCAGACAGCATCCAGAAGAACGGAGCGAGTGTAATTAATCCGGTAATAACTAAGAATGAATAAAGAGTCGATTTCTTCCAGAACATTTACAGCTCCGTTGTTTTCTGTATTTTAAATTGAATCAGCGTGCCGGCAAATATTATGAAGAATAAGATAAAAGCAATTGAAGCCGAATAGCCCATATTCCACCATCTGAATCCTTCATGGTACATATACTGGACAATGCTTAAAGTTTTGTTTAAAGGACCGCCTTGAGTCATTACATACGGTTCTGCAAAAAGCTGAAAGAAGCCGATCATTGTAATAATGCTTATAAAGAAAGTTGTGGGAGCAAGCATCGGGATTGTAATGCTTTTAAATTGCTGCCATCCGTTTGCACCTTCAATTACGGATGCTTCATAAAGATAATCCGGTATATTCTGAAGCCCGGCAATAAAAATTATCATATTATATCCGAAATTCTTCCAAACCGCCATTAAAATAATTGCCGGCATTGCCCAATTCGGATCACCCAGCCAGTCAACTGGACTTAAGCCGAACATCCCTAAAAAGTAATTTAAAATTCCGAAACCAGGATGATAAATGAATCTCCACACTATAGCCACTGCTACAAGCGTTGTAATTACGGGGATGAAATATGTTAATCTGAATAATCCTTTCAGCTTGATTAATTTTGAATTCAGCAGGATTGCTGCACCTAGAGAAACGGCGATTGAGACAGGAGTGGCGGCGATTACATAATAGAAAGTATTTTTTAATGAAGTCCAGAACAGGGCATCTTCAAAAAGGTTCATGTAATTTTTTATCCCGATAAATCTTGCTTTTGTCCAATCGCCCAGGGAGTAAATATCAAAGTCGGTAAAGCTCATTGCAAATGCGGCAATCACCGGTATGAAAAAGAAAACAAAGATAGCGCCCAGCGCAGGAGAAAGGAAGAAAAATGCAGCCGATTTTATGGAACTATATTTTTTTAGATTTCTATTTTTTAGCATTTAGAATTATTTTTTAGAATTTCCTAACGAAGATATTTGAAATTTCTGTGTGGATCTCTATGACTCCTCAGTGGAACTCTGTGTAACTTTTTAAAAAAATCAGTTACACAGAGAGACTCATAGAATACACAGAGTAGCCCAGAGATTCTAAGAGATTTTTCTCCCATAAATGCGGATCCCGCTTAGCGGTGATTAAATTTCGCTATGCTTGAATCCATTATTCCATTACTCCCCATTACTCCATTATTCCATTACTCCATTATGCCATTACTCCATTATTCCATTATTCCATTATTCCATTATTCCAAACTTCCTTTATTCCTTCCCCAAAAGCCATCTTCTTTTTTCTAGAACCTGGTTTACTTCTTTGTCCAATGCTTTTAGCGCATCATCAGTAGTCATTGTTCCTCTCGCGGCAATTTCAATATAATTCTGAAGTTTTGAAAATACTATCTGCTCCCATTCAGGGATCTTGGGCGTCGGGATTACATGATTGAGCTGTATATAAAATGCTTTTAAATATTCATCATGCTGAAGAGACGAATCTTCCCAGGCAGATTTAACAGCCGGAAGGTCGTTTACCATAATATAAAATTCAGCCTGAGTCTCCGGTTTGGTTAAAAATTCAATAAACTTCCAGACTTCCTCCTTTTTATCCGAGTCCTTAAAAATTATACTGCTTGATCCGCCTGCGAGCGATAATCCTATTGAATCATATGGTCCCGGCAATGGAGCTGTCCCCCATTTATCTTTGAGGTCTCCAGTCATCCATTTTTTGAATTCGGGGACATGCCACGGACCGGAGATATACATAGCAACAAAGCTGTCGGCCAAAGCCTGATAAATATTTGTTACCTGTGTAACGCCAACGGGAGAAAGTTTTTCTTTATAGAACCGGATTAAATAATCAAATGCCTCTTTAAATTTATTCCCGCTGAAATCCCCGTATGAATTTTCATTTTTCAATATAGGTGCACCAAGCTGCAAAGCAAAAATTACGAAGTTAGCCCACTCATTTGTAGGGATATAAATTGCGTATTTCTCCTCTCCTTTTTTAAAAAGAGTCTTTATTTTTTTTGATGCATCATAAAGCTCTTTCCAGGTTTTAGGAGGTGAATTATACCCTACGCTCCTTAAGATGTCTTTACGGTAGATCAATACCCGGGTATCAACATACCAGGGAATCCCGTAAATTGAATTCCCAATCCTGTTTGTCTCCCAAATACCGCCGAAAAATTTTTCCTTCGATACCGATTTGCTTTTTTCAAGGAATGAGTCTAAATTTTCAATAGCTTCAAGCGCAACAAACTGCGGGATCCAGGTATTTCCAAGCTGACATCCGTCCGGTGTATTGTTTCCCGCATAAGCTGTAATCAGTTTTTCCTGAGCAGCATTCCATGGAATCATCTGAATATTTATTTTTATATCCGGATGTTCTTTTTCAAATTCGGGGAGAAGTCTGCGGATACTTTCACCTTCTGCCCCCATTGCCCAGAAATTTACAACTTTTTGATCTCTGCCGGAATTACATGAGAGCTGAATACAAAAGAAAGTTGCTAGAGTTATGTTTAATAATTTAATCATTTAGTTAGGGTTCACTCTTTGCGTCCTTTGCGAGAAGCCTTTTTTAAACGCAAAGTCCGCAAAGGACGCAGAGAAATTAATTAAAGTAATTTCTTTCCGCCAATAATTTCTATTTCGAAAGAAT
>CAYSGP010000223.1:0-4596 GCA_964430095.1 uncultured Ignavibacteriaceae bacterium | reverse complement strand
TACTGTTCCGTCAAATTCTTCCCCGGGATATGCGGTTAAACGAAGCTTCACCTTATTACCGCGTTTAATTCCGGATAAATTATTTTCATATACTTCCGCGATATTCCAAAGTATTGACAGGTCCGCAATTTCGTAAATCGGAGTTCCTTCATTTATGTACATTCCTTCCTGCACTTTCTTTTCAATCACTGTTCCGCCGATGGGAGAATGATATGTAAAGCTGTACTCCGCCTGACCGGTTGACTCAAGTTCTTTTATTTGTTCCGGCGTAAGTCCAAGCAATACAAGCTTTTCTTTTACCGCATTGACCAAGGAATTCTGCTGTGATCCGTTATTTAGTAAATTTGAGCTGGTTTCATTTTTTGAATTTTTTAATGCAATTAAATATTCATTCTGCGCCTGGACCAAATCCGGGCTGTAAGCTTCAAATAAAGGTTCTCCTTTCTTTACATAATCACCTGTTTTATTTATAAATAATTTTTCAACTCTCCCATTAAATCTAGCAGAAATAGTAATTCTATTCTGTTCAACAAAATCCATATAACTGTAAGATGTAAATTCTTTTTCAAGCTTCTCATTTGAAACTTTAACCGTTCTGATATCAGCCAGCACCTGTTTTCTGCCGCTTAGAGAAATCATTCCTTCCATGTCTTCAGCAGGATTCTCCTTTTCATATTCAATTTTTTTAATTAATTCCATTCCGCAAATCGGACAGACACCCGGTCTGTCGGAAATTACTTGCGGGTGCATTGTGCAGGTATAATATTCTTTTTTAGCCGCAGAATTTTCAGCAGTATCTCCCGGTTCATTTTTATCCGAGCAGCTTGATACAATCAAGCTCAACGGAAGAATTACCAATAAAAATATTTTTTGAAATTTCATTTTATCCTCTTTATTCTTTTGATTTGCCTGTTAACTTTTGTCCCACCATATTTTCAATTTCGCTGAAGATCATCTGGTAATTCATTTTAGCTTCCGCCTCTTCCTCTTCTTTCATTAATAGCATTTTCATCGTGCTTATTAGATCATTAATTGAAATCCGGGAATTTTGAAATTCGGATAACTGCGCCTCAAGTGTTTGCTTGTATAGAGGTATTACCTGGTTCGAAAATAAATGCAGCTGATTCCGGGCGCTTTTTAATTTTTCAATCATTGTCTTTAAATCAGAAATCATTCTTCTCTGCATGTCGAATTTTTCCGACGCTAAGCCGCTGATTGTACTATACAGCTCTTCTTCTCTTGCAGAATACTTGCCCGAAGACCATGGGACAAAGGGAAGAGTTACAGAAGCCATCAATCCGTACATATATTCTGTTTCTCCCATTCCGTCCATCATATCGGGCGGTGATTTTGTAGTAACGTACATTCCTCTCGGCATTCTCATTACCATTCCCTGCAGCATTAAATCGGGAATCCATTCTTTATCATTTACATTTATTTCAAGCTCATTCATTTCAATCATCTGCTGCATCCTCTGGATTTCCGGATTGTATGAAATTAATTTTTCCTGCAATTCGTCAGGAGAATATTTTAAGGAATCGATTGACCAGGCATGATGCACTTCCAGATCTTTATTTTCCAGATCTCTACCGAGAAGGGAATTCATCTGGAATATTGATGCGGATACATTATTTTCAAAAGTTTTGTAGTTCGTTTCATTATCTGCAAGTTCAGCTTTAAGCATAAGCAGATCGGAATACTTTGCTCTTCCGACAGTATAAAGATTTTGAGTCGACCGGAGAAGATCCTCCAGAAGATTAATATTTTCATCTCTCAATTCCATATGATGTTCATTCATCCAGATTTCATAATATTTCGATTTAATAACTGAAAACAATTTATACTTGTATGCTTCATATTCCTTTTCCGCAATTGATATATTTTTTCTTTCGGCTTCCTCCATTGCATTCAGTTTTCCGCCCAGCATAAACATTTGTGAAACGGATATATTTTGAGATAAAGCCTGATTAAACGGATTAGGATTCTGAAACGGCACTTGAGCGAATTCCAATGCAATGGAAGGCGGGGGGAGATAATCCACTCCTTCACTTTTAAATTCCGCGGATTTAATTCTCGATCCCAAGGCTTTCAATTGAGGATTGTTCAGCATTGCTTCATTAATCAGCGAATCGACTGACTGGGAAAAGGTAACAGGGCAAAGGGCAGAGAGCAGAGAGAAAACTGTCGAAATTAATAATATGCGTAATACCGGTTGCAGGATGCAGGATACCGAATGCTGGATACTGGATACCGGATGCTGGATACTGGATACTGGATTAAAAATACCAAATGCCATTTTCCATTTACCATTTTCCCTCTTCCATCTTCCATCTTCCACCTGTCCCGCCTGCGGGATCTTCCATCTTCTCCCGCAAAGCGGGATTTCGCTTCGTTCAACATTTTCCATTTTCCATTTACCATCTTCCATGTTATCCTCCATCCTTCATCCAGCCTGACATTTTAGAAATTTCCAGTTTACCATTTTTTAACGCACGCTCCTTCATGTAAACGAATAATATTGGTGTAACTACAAGAACATGAACGGCGGAAGTCAATAGTCCTCCAATCATCGGTGCGGTGAGAGGCTTCATTACATCGGAGCCTGCACCGGTTGACCACATAACCGGAATGAGCCCTACCATTGCTGTTGCAACGGTCATTAATTTCGGTCTCAGACGAAGCACCGATCCTTCCACGGCTGCTTCATAAATATCCTTGCTTGTAATTTCACCACGTTCGCCCTGCTGATGAGCTCTTAGTCTTTTATCCAAAGCTTCATGCAGGTAGATAACCATTACAACTCCCGTTTCAACTGCAATTCCGTAAAGAGCAATAAACCCTACCCAGACAGCTACTGAAAAATTATAGCCGAGAATATAAATCATATACATCCCACCGATTAAAGCGAACGGAACCGAAAGCATAACAACGCCGGCTTCTACATAGTTTTTCAGGGTTAAATAGAGCAAAAGAAAAATTAATAATAAGACAATAGGCATGATTATTTCAATCGTCTGCTGAGCTCTCATTTTACTTTCATACTGACCGCTCCATGAATAAGAGTATCCTGGAGGAAGTTTTAAATTTTCTTCAATTATTTTTTGTGCATCATCCATTACGCTGCCCATATCTCTGCCCCGGGTGTTCATAAAAACAACGGACCTGAGCATTCCGTTTTCACTGCTAATCATCGGCGGACCTGTTAATACTTCTACATCAGCCAATTCAGATAGTGGTAGATAGATTGTCGAACCGGCTGAAGTTTCTACCAGTGAAAATCCCGTTTCCAACGTATTGCCGGAAGACTGGGAGAAAAAACTTGTTTGATTTGTATTTCCCATTGATGACATGCCGACTGAGCTTTTCCCAAAGGCAGAACCATTCATCGAAGGCGATATCGGACTTGAACCGTTCATTCCGCCCTGGATTGAAACCGGAACAATCAGATTTTTCAGCTCTTCTATGTTGTCACGGAATCCCCTGCCGTAACGTATTCTTACCGGGAAGCGCATTCTTTCTTCAATAACAATTCCGAGGTTCTGTCCTCCAACTGCAGTTTCAATTATATCCTGGAGATCCTTTACATTAATCCCGTATCTTGCAGCCGCTCCCCTTTTTACCCGGATATCCATGTAATAACCATTCTGAACTCTTTCTGCTACAACATCGGCTGCACCATTAACTTTTTTAAGCAATTCTTCCGCTTCGATTGCATAAGCCTCTAAAGTGTCCAAATCAGGTCCAAAGATTTTTAATCCTATATCTGTTCTTACACCGGTTGAAAGCATATTAATACGATTAATAATCGGCTGCGTCCATCCGTTTGTTACACCCGGAATCTGAAGCTTTTGGTCGAGTTCAGAAACAATATCCTGTTTTGTAATCCCTGGCCGCCATTCACTTTTAGGCTTTAAAAGAATTATTGTTTCTATCATGCTTAACGGCGCATTATCGGTTGCAGTTTCAGCGCGTCCTGCCTTTCCCAAAACATGATGAACTTCGGGGATTGATTTAATGATTTTATCCTGTTCATGTAAAATCCGGTTTACTAGAGTAATGGAAGCACCGGGCAGAGTGACCGGCATATATAGAATTGAACCTTCATCCAGCGGAGGCATAAACTCAGAACCGGTATTAATAATCATCGGAATTGTAACTAGAAGAGCGGTAATATTAATCGCAATTGTTATTTTTCTATGCTTAAGCACCCAATGAATGACAGGTTCATAAATTCTTATAAAAAATCTTGTGGTAGGATTTTTTTGTTCAGGCTTGAATTTACCGCGCATCAGCATGGTCATTAAAACCGGTATTAATGAAATAACAACTATAGCCGAACCCAGCATAGCAAAAGACTTTGTATATGCTAATGGATGAAATAATTTTCCTTCCTGACCTGAAAGAAGGAATACCGGGAGAAATGAAGTAAGAATTATTAATTCGGAAAAGAATATTGCACGTCCAACCTGCTTTGCTGAATCAATTGAAATCTTTTTGTACTCATCCGGCGTAAGATGCTTTTTTGCTTCCAGAGCTTTGGCAAGATTTCTATATGCATTTTCCACCAGGACAATCGATGAATCCACAATTACACCG
>CAYSGP010000222.1:0-6791 GCA_964430095.1 uncultured Ignavibacteriaceae bacterium | reverse complement strand
CAACCTCATCCCTTGGCGAGCCAAGGCAGATAAGTCTCTCTCCTTTTAGGAGAGACCTGCCTGTCCGGCAGGCAGGGATTAGAGTGAGGTCATTTTATTTTGGACAGATATGGCTCTTATATGATTTTATTCAATACGGTTTTGTTAAGACATCTCATTTTCAATAACTTTATTGTAAGTTTAAAAGTATTAAAATGTGCAGCATTATGTTAAAACTTATGCTCAGCCTTATATTACTTTTATCATTTCCTACGCAGGAAGACAGATATATAAAAGTCAGGCATGAGATGGTTTCGCTTCAGATTGAAAACAGGGGAATAACGAATAAGCCGACACTGGAAGCAATGAAAAAAGTTCCGCGTCATAAGTTTATTCCTTCCGATCGGATAAACAGCGCTTATGAAGATGGTCCGATTCCGATAGGATACGGCCAGACAATATCCCAGCCGTTTATAGTAGCGTATATGACTTCAGTAATTGATCCTAAGCCTGGTCAGAAGGTGCTTGAAATCGGAACCGGCTCAGGCTACCAGGCTGCGGTTCTTGCTGAAATAGTTGATACTGTTTATACAATGGAAATTATAACGGAGCTTTCAAAATCTGCAGCCGAAAGATTAAAAAAGCTTGGATACAAAAACATAGTAACCAGGAATGCTGACGGCTATTACGGCTGGGAAAAATCCGCTCCCTTCGATGCAATAGTTGTTACTGCAGCCTCAGAATATATTCCTCCGCCGCTTATAGAACAGTTAAAGGACGGCGGTAAAATGATTATTCCTATTGGTTCGCCTTTCCTTACACAGATGCTTGTGCTCGTTGAAAAGAGCGGGAAAGAGATTTTTACAACGAATATTTTCCCCGTATTTTTTGTCCCGTTAACGAGGGAAAAGTGAACCAAAGCCGGATACCTCCTGCAAGACTCTCAGCTTCAGTTCTGCTCCTCTCAACAGCCCTTATATCTTACCAGCTTCTGCTGATACAGATTCTTTCAATTGTTCAGTGGTATCATTTTGCTTATATGATTATTTCCGTTGCACTTCTCGGCTTCGGCGCAGCAGGGACTTTCTTATCAATTTTTCAGAAGCGGATGCAGAATCATTTCGACTCTATATACCCTTTCCTGCTTGCCGTTACTTCGCTTCTTATGGCTGTCTCTGTCGGATTTTCCCAGACAGAGTTTTTATACTTTGATTCCTACAGGCTTTTCAGCGATATGACCGAGGTTTGGAAAATAATCGCAGTTTATTTGATCTTTTTTCTCCCCTTTTTCTCCGGCGCTTTGGCAATCGGTCTTGTTTTTATGAAAAATATTGAGAAGATAGGTTTTTTCTATTTTGCTAATATGACCGGATCGGGAATCGGAGGAATAACTGCTGTGGTTCTGATGTGGTTTTTGTTTCCGGAAAAGCTGCAGGCTTTAATTGCAGCAATCGTTCTTCTGGCATCGCTAATTTCTTTTTCCAAAGAATTCCGCTATGGAATAACTCTTTTTATTGCACTCACCGCTGCAGTGATTTTATATGTTTTTGTGAATCCGCCCGCCTTGAGGTTTTCCGAATACAAGAGCCTTTCCAGAACCTTAAATCTGCCTCAGACAAAAATTATATCGAATACAAGCAGCCCTTACGGAATGCTTCATCTTGTTTCGTCTGAATATTTAAGATATGCCCCAGGACTAAGTATCACATATCCTGATCAAGTTGTTGTTAATAATGCAGCTTTTAATAACGGTGAATGGACCGGACCGTTGATTCGTTTCAATAACAAATCTGTTTTTCGTTCCTCCACTGAATATCTTCCTTACGTGATTGGCAAAAAAAACAATGTGCTTGTTTTAAACGCCGGTACGGGGAGACATATAAAGTATGCACTTGATGAAGGGGCTGTATCAATTACTGCAGTTGAACCTGATAAAGAACTGCTCGGACTGCTTACAAAATATTATGCAGATATGGTTGACTCTGTTTACAATCATCCTAACGTTCATATCAAAAATATTTATCCGAGGGGTTATCTTCTTTCCGCTGCTTCAAAGTTTGATCTGATACGACTGCCGGTTATTGATGCGTTCGGCGGAACATCGGGATTGTATGCGCTCCAGGAGCAGTACCAGCTTACAAGAGAAGCATTCGGCGAGATGTTTTCAATGCTTACGGATAACGGCGTTATTTGTATTTCAACATGGATTGATTATCCCTATAAAAATCCTCTGAAAATAATTGCTACAATTGCGGACGCTCTTTATGAAAAAGGAATAGAAAATATTTCATCCCGGACAGCGGCAGTGAAAAACTGGAATACCTTAACTATAATAGTTAAGCGGAATTTTTTTGAACAAACGGAAATTGATAGTATCTACAGCTATTGCAGGCGGATGAAGTTTGATCCTGTTATTCTTCCGGGAATCGGGAAGGAAGAGAGGGATTTTTATAATAAGCTTCAGGATAAATCCTTTTATGCTTACATCGATCAGCTGTTTGAATCAAATGAAAAGAGGGAAAAGTTTTATTCTGATTATTTATTTAACATCAGACCTGCCGATGATAATAAACCATACTATTCACAGTTCCTTAAGTGGAAAAGCATTTCGAAACTATCAGATTCTTTCGGTAATCAGTTAGTCCCTTTTTTTGAGGCCGGGTATATTCTTCTTTATACAACATTTTTTCAAATTATCATTATTGCTTTCATCCTGATTATTCTTCCCTTATTTAAAATAGGATGGAAAGGAAAAAATAAACCAAGAACTTTATTTTACTTCAGCGGACTCGGGCTCGGTTACATGTTTATTGAAATAGTTTTAATCCAAAAATTCACCTTGTATTTTGGAAATGTGATTTATTCTGCGGCGGCAGTTGTCAGCTTAATGTTAACAGCTTCAGGACTTGGGAGCCTTGTTTCTCAAAAAGCAGAAGTTTTGCGCAGCAAGCTGACCTGGATATTATTTTTCATTACCGGATCATTAATTTTATATTCATTAATCCTCACTCCTCTGCTTAAAATTACAATTGTATTGTCTCTTCCGGTAAAGATAGTTATTGCATCTCTGTTGATTGGTCCGGCTGCATTTTTTATGGGAATGCCATTCCCATTGGGTCTGCGGATGGTCTCTTCAAAAATTGAATCTGCCGGAGAAACTGCATGGGCATGGGGAATCAACGGCGTTTTTTCCGTCACCGGCGCTGTGCTTGCTACGGTAATTGCACTGGAGCTCGGCTTTATCTGGGTAATGGTATTTGCAGCTGCAGCTTACATGATGGCGCTGATTGCTAACGTTAGAAAACACTAAAGACTAAAGTCATTCCGAATCAGGAAATGCTGAAAAGATTTCAGCATGACAGGAAATTTTTTAAATTTAATGCGAAGGATTAAGAGAGGGTCTGGATGAGGTGAAAAATGAACGGCTAATATTAAGTATGGAGTAAGAGTTATCGGGAAAAATTCAGAACAAAGTCAAAAGACATAAAGAAATCAAAAACCTGTAATTCTAAGCCGGACAAGCCGCCGGCTCAGAAAATCCGAAATTCGCATTCCCATTCATCCATTCAATCCTACATACCCATTTCCTACATTTCTGAATCCGCAATCCGAAATCCGCAATAAAAATTAACCCTTTAAGCAGGTATGCGTTTTTATGTATTACATCATTATCTGATAAAATCATTCAGTGCAATTTTATCGGAAATAGAGAGAGAGCCGTCCTTTGATTTAAAAGTAAATTCCACATTCTCGGTTTTTTTCAGCAGGTATTTTTTCATGCTTCTGAACATTCCGCCGGAAAAGAATTTATAAGTAGTAAACAATGCTGTCTTTATGCCGTCGAGAGTCGGAAGCTTTTTAATAAAAGATACCCATTCGCTGTCAGGCTGCTTAAGAGAAAATAAAGAATCGTTTTTCCAGCCGCTGAGGAGCAGGTAGTCCGCCTCTTCAAGCTTTTTCGGTTCAAAGCTGTTGATTGGTACAAGTTCAGCAGATAGACCCCTATTTAGAAGGAAATCAGCAATTTCTTCACTGTATCTTTTAGTGGTGCTGTTTTTACTCTGGAAAATTATTAATGCTTTTTTCATATAATACCTCTTTTACCGTAAATTTTAAGTTCACACTGAAACGTAAAGATGAGGGGAACCAAATTCTATTAGTATCTTATGAAAGGTTTTTTTCAATGATGTGACAATGGTTTTTAAGGAGGGGAATGGAGATGGATTGAAGATGGTAATTTTAGGTATAGAGTATAGAGTAGGGAGTATGGAAAAGGAGTTAAGAGATGGAAGTCAGGAGGCAGAATAAAAAAAATTGTGATCCAGGAATTCATTCAGCCATTCAATCATTCATCAATTTCCGCAAAAGGGATCGCCTCTGGCGCAGTAAATGGAAAGTCTGAAAAAAAGAGCATGGAGTAGGGAAAATAGTCAGGAAACACCTGATTTGAGATTTATGATTTCAGATTTACGATTCGAAATTCTAACTTAAACTCGTAAATCAAAAATCGTAAATTGTAATTTTCAATCCGAAATCTGCAATTCAATATTTTAGCTGCTAAATGCGAGTGATTTATACTGCTATTACCACCCCTCCGCCTTGGCTTGATGCTGAAGAACATGTCTCGACTTGGGCCGAAGCGAGGCGTGCTGTAGTACGCAGTAACCCTCTTCCACAGGGGATACTCAACTCTTTTTAATTTCATTACTAAGGTTATCATATTCAGCCAAAGTGTTGTCCACATTGTGTCCCAAGCGACATGCAAAATATGAGAGAACAGAATCTTCTTGACATGTTTAAATCCAAAACCTAAGTTACTTCAGATTAAAATTTCCTTTCTTCTTAATTCACTTCAGTAAAAATTTCAATTAAATTGTTTTGCAAAGTATTGAAGCTTCATCCTGTCTAACCCCCGGAATAAGTTTAAATCCAAAAGTGAACTGAGAGGAAGCATGAGGTATTTTATGATGTGCTATTGAAGTATTTGATTAGCAGGTTATAAAATGAGGAAATTTTATACAAAAAATATTTTTAAACAATTATAATATTATAAAATCTATGCGATTTAAAAATACCAAAGGCGCATTTAATTTATATGCGGTAACGGGGACAAATACCGTTGCATTCGGAATCGACTGCAGCGAGAAGAATATGAAAAAACTGCTTGGCTTTACAGTTGAAAAAGAATATACAAATAAGGAGGGTCAAAAAGTTAAGGTAACCTCAATGGGCTTTAAGGTTTTTAAAGAACGGATTGAAAATCCTGTTGCCGGTGCTCTTTACTCTACGTATGATAATCCGATACAATCATTTGTATGGGAAGATTTTGGATGTTATCCGTCGTGTGAATATATCTATAATTTTACTCCTCTTTATGATAATCCTTTAAACATTACGCGCGGCAAAATTTTTTCAATTACTGTGGAAACAGAGCCTGATTGGAAAGATAATGATCATAGCATTTTCTTTAACCGGGGTGTAGCGTCAAGCCAGGCTTATGCTGTCAAATTCAAGAATAACAATCCTGATGCCGAAGGTGAAAAAGCATACAAATGGTTGTCCCGCGGATTGAAAGAAGCAATAATTTCGTTCATTGAAAAAACCGGAAACGGTGACGAACTTTTTGGCTGTTTTTATGAATTCCGCCATGATCAAATTCTGCAGTGTTTAAGAGAGGCTAAAGACCGAGGAGTGAAACTGCATATTATTTACGATGCTAAAGAAAATAAGCACCTGGACAGCGATACAGGAAGAATGATCGACAGTTTTCCAAAAACCGATAACGAAGACGCAATTGTTAATGCAGGGCTCAGCGATGAAAATGAAGTGATAAAAATTTTCCATCCTAGAAAAAGAAATAAAAGCTATATAAGCCATAATAAATTTATGGTGCATGTAATAAACAGCGTGCCCAAAAGAGTTTGGACCGGGTCTACTAATATTTCAAAAGGAGGAATATTCGGGCAGACAAATGTCGGGCATTCAATTGATGATGAAATTGTTGCCGGCAAATATCTCGGCTATTGGAAGGAATTAAAAGATGATCCGGAAAGCAAGACAATTAAAAATTTTAATGAGCAGCTTCAAAAAAATATTCCTAAAGTAAAAGACATACCTGTAGGAGTAACATGCATTTTCAGTCCTAGAAAGAATTTGGATATGCTCCGGTTTTATGCCGACCTTTTAGATAGCGCCGATGACTGTGCCTGCATTACGCTGGCATTCGGGGTACATGAATATTTTGCATCTGCCCTATCGGATAATACTCTGAGCAATGCCTTAACATTTATGATGCTTGAAAAAGATGATCCTGATATCTCGGATTACATTTACAAAAATAATGTTATTAAAGCAGTAGGTTCATATTTAAAAGAGAATACTATTTATAAATGGGTCCGGGAAACTAATACCCTGGCTTTGGGCTTGAATAAGCATGTTATGTATGTGCATACTAAATTCCTTCTGAAAGATCCCTTAAGTAAAATGCCGGTTGTTGTTACAGGGTCGGCAAATTTCAGCGAAGCATCATTGGTATCAAATGATGAAAATACAGTTATAATTAAAGGGAATACCAGAGTAGCTGATATTTATTTTACTGAGTTCCTTAGAATTTTTAATCACTATTACTTCAGATGGGTTGTAAGGAAAATGGATGAAGCAGGTACACTCGAAAGCGAAAACCCTGCTTTTCTCAAACCGGATGACAGCTGGACCGAACAATACAAAACAGGCAAATATAAAAGAAAACGGGTGGAAATTTTCACCAAAATGCATGTTTGAATTTGTTTTTTAACTAACCGCACTATCAAGTA
>CAYSGP010000221.1:0-2981 GCA_964430095.1 uncultured Ignavibacteriaceae bacterium | reverse complement strand
TTAGCTTTCTTCCATTAGGAATGTACATTATTGGAGAGGAGGAGAGAGTATCTAAATTATGATCCAGCAGAATTCCTGAACAGCTAATCTCTTTGATGGAAGTATTTTTCCATAGCACAAAATTAATGGTATCCTTGTTTTGGAAATCAGCATCAACATAGCCTTCCACACTAACCTTCTTTAAAGCGGGATTAATGAAAACATCAAAATTATGCGATAAAATTTCCTGCGCATATGAGTGCAGCGAGATCAGCAGAAAAAATATTATGATTTTCATTTTACTCCTTTTATCACTACTGATATTTTCATATCAATTAGTTTTTGAAACCGGAATTCTGATTTCTGTTATCCATTCCTCAGGATGTTTTTCAATCCACCCGCTTTTTAAATAGCAGACTGCAGCCGGACCATTAACCTTGTAATTGTTTTCCTCAATCCACTTATATAAATTATCATAAGCACCGGCAAGTCCTTCATGAGGGCCTCTGTGCGGGATACATGCTATTTCACCGCCTGGAAATACTCCAAATTTGATCCGCTCAGTATTGGAGAGAAGTTCTGTAACCGGAACGAATATTTCCACATCATTATTTTCTTCAATCTTACCGTGGTAAATTGTAAAGCCCCGCACTGCTGTAGCAATTCCGTCTTTATTCAGGAATCTATACAGTTCACTCCACAGCTTTAGTTCACCATCTGAATCCACGGTATCTCTTATTGATGCAACTTTTATGGAATCAAAGCTCTTTAATGAAACTATATCATAAACGGGCTTACCTTCCCGGAGCACAGTCAATTCATCTTTTATCCAATCATACTTAAGCCATTTCCCGCAGGCTGCATAACCGGACTCGTGTGTCAGATATACCCGGAATTCATTTGGATCAAATATTACTGAATTAACTGTCAGGTAGTTATTTACACCTTGGTAAGTTCCCTGCTCAGAAAGAATATCAATCATCCCGGCGACGTTCACAGCCGGGTTATTCTGCATGTGCCTGTTTAATAACCGGTAGCGCAGGCACCTTTCCGGATGATCGTCCAAAGCAGTATTTAAATAACTATTTGTAGCGAAGAGACAATTTTTCTTCTCAAGAGGATTCTTCTGAAGGTTTTTAAATGCAATATCGTATATGGCTCCGTCAGCCTCAGTACCGCTCGCAACCGATAAAATGTTTCCATCGGTTTTGTAACCATCCATTAATTCATCAACTTCTTTCATGCTGGATGCAGATTCGAGGATTTGCCTGTATTTGCAGATGGCAGGCATGTAGCTGGTAGTTGGAAAAAATAATCCAAAGCCGTCTGTAGTAAATTTCCCGGCGTTATTGGCTAGACAGATCCCTTTCTCATTCATTCCCATAAGAACATGTCCTGAACCGACATCTGTAGCAACAATGTATTTATATCCGTCTTCAGGAGCGAATTCCACAATAATTTCAAATCTGCTTGGAAGCCACCTGTCCTGGTTATGACCAAGAAGAATTCTATTTGTATCTTTTAACAGAACGGAAGAACATCCATCAATGCCAATAGCAAAGTTGATTATAAAAACTTCATCATAAGGAATTCCTGAACCGTCTGAAATCCCTTCTATAAAATCGAGATAACGGTTTGGCGTAACCCACTTCACCAGCCACATCGGCGGGTAAGATCCGTTTTCAACAAAATCAGAAATTTTTTTATAGTCGTACAGCTCCCTGATTTTGTCCTTCATTAAGACTCCGTATTGTTTCCCCATTTCATAATTGCTCCCGGAAAGTTTTAGAAACGGAATGCCATTAAAAAATCTTAATTCGCCTCCTTCAAAAGTTTGAGCGGTGTCTATTTGAGCAGAATTTTTCTTTTGATCTTCCTTGTTTGCACAATAAATCATGGAATTTGATAAGACACAGAAAATGTAAACCGTAAGAATCAGTCTGAGTAATTGTCTCATTATATAACCTTTCTAAAATTTATATAACCTTTCTAAAATTTTACTGTCATTCCTAAAGTCGGTATAATAGGCCAGAGTTCAATTTCTTCCCGGTATGGATTTCCGCTGCTGTCATAGCGGTAACTGTAGGTGTATATATTTTTAAAGTTTAAAAGGTTGCTTACATCCAGGTAAACACTTGTCGGGAAGCTGAATAATTCAAATTCTTTGGTGATTCGTAAGTCTATCCTTCTATAAGGAGGAAGATATTCCGAATTTTTCTCCCCGTTTACCCAAATATTCCTGTTGTTTTGAGCATCAAATTGAATAACACGAGGAGTAAAGGCAAAGCCACTTCCATAGTTAAAGCGGAGGTTTAATGCCCATTTTTTTCCTAAATCAAAATCATTAACAACAGATAATGTATGTCTTTGATCTGTAATCCTTGGATATTCACCCTCAGAATCGGAAAGCAGGTCTTCTTTTGCAGATAATAATCCGTAGCTTATCCAGCCATAGTACCAGGAAAGTTTTAAAGTAGCAAAAATATCAATCCCCTCTGCAAATCCCTTCGAATCATTTTTCTTTGAATAATAAATCCTTCCCCCCGGGTGGCCGGTAGTTGAAATTAAATTACTATATTTTTTGTAATATCCTTCCGCTTTTATAGTAAACAGACTGTTATCGAAAGAGAAGCTCTTTTCAAGGCTTAAAATATAATGCACCGCTTTTTGAGATTGAGTATTTGTGTCTGACGGTGTTGAATACTCAAGCTGTCTGTAAATAGGAGACTGATAATAATGCCCCCATGCCGCACGAAGATTAACATCTTCCCCGAATTTGTAAGAAGCACTAAATCTCGGGCTGAATGTAAGATCATGGTTAAAATCAAAATAATCAAATCTTCCCCCAAGGTTTGCAATAAAACGATCGGTGATCTGAACAATGTTTTCCAAATATCCGGCCAGCTTATAAGAACCTGCATCTATAGTCTGCGGGAAAATATTCGAATCATTATAAAGCAATGAATGAGTAGTATCGGGAAATTGCCGGTAATTGTATTTTA
>CAYSGP010000220.1:0-2976 GCA_964430095.1 uncultured Ignavibacteriaceae bacterium | reverse complement strand
CGATACACTTTCCTGGGAAATTGACTGAATATGATCAACGCCTTCAATAGGATTAACTGCATCTTCAATAATTTTTGTTACATCTGTTTCCACCTGCTCCGGGCCTGCCGCAGGCAGCACGCTCGTAATGGTAACATAAGGGATATCAACATCGGGGAACATATCCACATTTAACCTTATAAATGAAAACAATCCAAGAACCAGGATTGCAGCAATAATCATTGTGGTAAATACAGGTCTTTTTATCGAAACATCGGCAAGTTTCATTTATTAAAAATTTCCTTTCCTATAATTCGGAAGAATTTTACTTGGTCACTACCGATACCTTTGTACTGTCCGAAAGATTATTCATCCCAGCAGTAACAATGGTATCTCCATCGGACAGGCCTGCAGTAATTTCAGTAAACTCTTCGTTGCTGAAACCCGCATTTACCCTGGCAGCGAATGAACGATTGTTCCTGACTGCGTAAACAGTACTGCTGCCGAGTTCGTTAATTATGGAAGCTGTAGGAATAGTTAAAACTTTTTCCCTGGTTTCAAGTATAGCATCTACTTTTGAGAACATACCGGGTTTATAGAAATTATTTTTATTCGGGAATTCAGCCTTTACCCTGAAAGAACGGGCATCTATTGAAGCAGAACGGTTCAGCTCAATAATTTTACCAGTTTGAATTAATTCCTTATTGTACTCAGAATATACCCGGACCTTTGATCCGATTTTAAGATTTCCAATCTCTGCTTCACTTACATTAAAAATAACCACCATTCTGCTGATATCGGCAACAACCGCAAGCACGCTGCCGGCTGTTACCCAATCCCCGGGATTTACATTGACTGCAGTTACCCTCCCCGATATGGGTGAAACAAGTTCAACCGCACTCTTCGATGCTTCATAGTTAGCCTGTGCAACTTCATATGCCGTCTGAGCCTGATCGACAGCTTGTTTTGCCACTGCCCCTTCACTGTATAGAGCTTTCATTCTTTCAAGCTCTCTTTTTGTATTTTCAAAATTGGCACTAGCCTGAATATACTGAGATGAAGGACCTGTTTTATCAAATATAACAACGACCTGACCTGCATTTACATATTGATCTACCGCGACATTAATTGATACTATCCTTTCGGAGATTTTCGCAACTATATTAGACTGCTTAATACCTTCAAGGCTTCCGGAGTAGGTCCTTTTATTCGAAATGTCCCTTTTTTGTGCCGTGGTTATTGACACAGGAATTATTTCATTAAGCTCGATGTTGTTATTCTGCTTATCGTTTTTACCGCATCCGGTATAAATAAAAAAAGAAGCAGAAACAATGATAATTATGATAAAATAAATTGTTTTGATTTTCATGATTCTAGATTTCTCCATTTTAATCTTCCTCAAAATTATTCTGATATTTTCCGGATAAGCCAATAACTTTCTCAACCTGAGCTTTAGCTATAAGGTAATCATAAATGGCTTGCGAGTAACTCGTCTGGGTAACTGTAAGTGAAATTTGCGTATCAAGTATTTCAATCTGGGTGCCGATACCGTTTTTATATCTTGACTGTGCAATATCAACCGCACGTGCAGCCTGCGTTAAGCTTTTTTCCTGTGCCCTGACTCTTTCATAAGATTCCAGCATTTTAAGCCGGGCCTGTACCAACTGAATCCGTAGACCCTCAAAAGCTTTATTCCGGGTTAGTTCAATCTTCTCTTTATCAACAATAGCCTGCTCAATTCTCGCATTTCTGCTGAAACCGTCGAATATAGGAACTTTAAGATTTAGGCCGACAGTTACTACATTAGCCCAGAAATAATTGCTGAATTCAAAAGTATTATCCTGAGTCTGCCAATTATAATTTGCAAATCCGGATAAGCTCGGATAATAACCGGATCTCTGAAGGCTGATATTCCTTTCCAATACAGAAGATTGAAACTCCAAAGCAATAAGCATCGGATTCTTCTGGAGAAGATCTTCCGCAGGCTGATTGATTAAAACCGAATCAGCCTCCCCTAGCTCGAAATTTCCCTCTACTTCAATATTCTCATCAAGATTAATTGCAAGCAGATTTTTAAGATTGTCTTTTGCCATTTCATAATTATTTTTTGATTGTATCAGCAAAGGATTAACATTGGAAAGCCGGACTTCGGCACGAAGAAAATCATATTCCGAAGAAGCTCCCTGATTGTACTGGGATTTTACATTGTCGAAATTTGCTCTTGCAACTTCATAACTTTTCGTGCTTACATCTATAAGCTGCTTTGTTAAAAGCACGGTATAAAATGCCTGCTTTACCATAAAAATAATATCATCCTCGGTCGACTGGGCTGAATATTTATAATAATTATAATAATCGCCTGCCATTCTTATAGCGGTATTTACGCTCATATCAAAAATTGTCTGGTTTAAGGTAACCATAAGATTAAAACTGTTGGCGGCACCGAGCGAAATCGTTTGTGTAGTTGAAGACGGATTGAAGGGCGAATTAGGCGGAATAAAAAGCACCTGTGATTTTATATTTCTTGTATAATCGGCTCTTCCGTTAATTGAAGGCCATACGTTTGAATATGCTTCATCAATCTGCGCCATTGCCCTGTCAATATCTTTTCGGGCTAGGCGGATGTCGTAATTATTTTTTAAAGCTAATTCAATTGCTTTATCAAGAGTTAAAGTTATTACAGAATCATCCTCTGCCTGAGGCAGACAGACGGGTGCTGAAAAGAATATACATAAAAAAAGAAATAATAGTGTTTTATTTTTGCGGGGTAAAAGCATATATGTCCCTTAAATAAATTACTTAACTTTTAATCCGTCGATTATAAGATTAAGCAGCGTTGATATAGTTTTTTCCGACTCAGTAAAATCGATCTCGCTTAAATATTTTGCTTTCGATTCATAAAACTGGCGCAGCTTTATCGATTCCACAAGATTTATAATTGCTTTTGCTACTTCTGCCGGTTTACATTTTTTAAATTCTCCGCTATCCGTCCCATCG
>CAYSGP010000219.1:0-2624 GCA_964430095.1 uncultured Ignavibacteriaceae bacterium | reverse complement strand
TATCGCCTTGCGATGGACATCGCCAATAAATGCGCCCTGGCCTCCGCCGACCATCCCGTAGCGCATTAAGCGCGCGCCGCCTGTAGTATCGCTACCTTCTATCATCGCTGCCTCCCGTCCAATGCACGCGCGTGCATGAATATCTTGAAGGCATGATAAACCCACTTGGTTAAAAGCGCAAGCAAAAATAAAAAAAACGGCTTTTATATAAGCAGAAATTATTTTTGAGACAGCTAACGTAATTTTCCAGCATCAATCAATTGAAACAATAATTTATTTCGTTTTCAGAAAGGATACGATTATATTTAATGCAAGCAAATAATTTCCGGCTGCACGGTTTAGATACACTAGCCGGGACACCCAATGTGAACGAAGCAAGCAGCTTAAGAATGAACAGAAAAACGGTTTATTGGATTTCGCAGCTTACCGGCTGGGTTTCATTTGCAATCCTAAATTTGATTTTAATTGCTTCTTTCGACAAGTTTAACCCCGGCAGGATTTTAGTTTTCGGCTATTTAGTTGTCAGCGGCATACTTTTCACTCACTTCTATAGAATAATCATTAAAAAAAGAGGATGGATTAATCTTGCTTTTAAAAGATTAATTCCAAGAGTGCTTCTTTCCAGCATTTTTATCGGCATTGTTATAAATGTTTCAGCACTTTTAATAAGTTTTCAAACAGGATGGAACGACCCTTCAAAATTCAAACCTGCAATGCTCGTGATGGGAACATTTAATATGAGCGGGGTCATTTTGGTATGGTCTTTAATTTATTTCGCGGTACATTATTTTGAAAACTATAAAAAAGTCGAAATTGAATCTTATATTTGGGAAGCAGCAGTTAAAGATTTCGAGCTTAAAACTTTAAAATCCCAGCTAAATCCTCATTTTATGTTTAATGCACTAAACAGCATAAGGGCATTAATTCAGGAAGATCCGCAAAATGCACAGATTGCAGTTACAAAACTTTCAAATATTCTGAGATATTCGTTAAAAATTGAAAGGAGCGAGAGTGTTCCGCTGGAGGAGGAAATGCAGACCGTAGCAGATTACCTTGCTCTTGAATCGATGAGGTTTGAAGAAAGGTTAAAATACAAAATTAATATTGACCCGAAATCAGCTAAAATAGAAATACCGCCGATGATGATTCAAACATTGGTTGAAAACGGAATAAAACACGGTATTTCAAAAAGAAAAGAGGGGGGAGAAATCTATATAGATTCAACTGTAAAAGATTCACGTCTCCATATAGAAATAAAAAACACGGGGAGTATTAAGGATGAGGATTTAAAAAACTCAAAAGGTTTTGGAATTAACAATACCAAACACCGCTTGAACCTGATTTACGGAGAAGATGCATCCTTCAGCATTAAAAGTAAAGATAAGGATCAGGTGATTGCGGAAATAGTAATCCCAACCGGAGGTATAAAAAATGAAAGCTTTAATCGTTGATGATGAAAGATTAGCACGCGTCGAACTGAGGCGTCTGCTGACTCCATTTAAAGAAATCAATATTGTCGGGGAGGCCGTCAATACCGAAGATGCCCTAGAAAAAATCACCAAGTTAAACCCGGAATTAATATTTCTCGATATCCAGATGCCGGGGAAGAACGGCTTCGAACTTCTGGAAGAATTAGACAGCGTGCCCACTGTTGTTTTTACAACAGCTTACGATGAGTATGCTCTAAAAGCATTTGAATATAACGCAATGGATTACCTGCTCAAGCCAATCGAACCGAAACGTCTGGAAGAGACAATCAAAAAGCTGGTAGAAAAAAACCGGAAGGATCATGTATTTAAAAATGAAAAACAGGCGCTTACAGAAAACGATCAGATTTTCGTTAAGGATGGAGAACGCTGCTGGTTTGTAAAACTTTCGTCAATCCGCTTGTTTGAATCGGAAGGAAATTACGTACGCTTATATTTTGACGATGTTAAACCCTTAATTCTTAGAACGTTGAATTATCTGGACGAAAGACTTGACAACAAAACTTTTTTCAGAGCAAACAGAAAGCATATCGTAAATTTAAAATATATCGATAAGGTTGAACAATGGCTGAACGGCGGTCTTCTTGTAAAGATGAAAGACGGATCAAAAATTGAAGTATCAAGAAGGCAGTCGGTAAAATTTAAAGATATGATGAGTTTATGATGGAGTGATGGAGTAGAGGAATCCCAGTTAGTTAAAAATTTCCCAGGCAACGCCGAACCTTATGCTTGTTGAGGGCATAGGATAATAGGGAACAATATAATAATTTTTATCCAGCAGATTTTCCCAGGCAAAATAAGCAATTGCCGATTTTTGAATTTCTCCGGCTATAGTAAAATCAATTCTTGAAGATGGATTTACTTCTATGGATTGAAAATTATTTACGAAGTAGTTATGCCTGCCGAAATAATAAACATTAAATCCGGTTTTTAAGTTTAAGCTTGAATCAAACAGAACATTTTTATAGAATATTCCGCCCCTGAATTGGAATTCATTAGGCTCTCCATCTTTATGCAAATAATAAAAGGATTGGAATTCTATACCTATCTTCCAGATGTTAATATCACCATTGAACCCAAATCCCCATAATGATAGATATTTTATACTGTTGAATTCCGAATATGAAGTAATAAATT
>CAYSGP010000218.1:0-3092 GCA_964430095.1 uncultured Ignavibacteriaceae bacterium | reverse complement strand
GTAGTCTGCCTGTTCGCTTCCCCGCAGAATCCGCCGCTGATATTATATCCTTCTATTTTTGATCCGGAAATAATCTTAACTGATCCACCGCCGGTAAGGGCAAGACTTCTTCCGAGATCAAAAAGAATAATTAAAGAACCGGCGGAATCGGAGGAGAACTTTGTAAACCCGCATCTGGCAGATGCAGCAGCTTCTGCTTTAATATTCAATTGATCCAGGTATAAAGAGTAATAACCCGGTTCGGCTGTTTCATTTTTGTATGTCGTTTCAGGAGAGCTCGGATCAAATGTTTTTACGGCAGTGAAAATAATGCTGCCGAGATCTGCACAGCCTGTCCCGCTTAAATGAGTATGCCCGAACCCGTAAAAATATTTTTCTCCATGGATATAACCGGATGGCGAGCCGGGTGAATTATGCGGACTGACGGAAACCATTCCCCATGGAACAACAGCACCGGGAAAAGTATTTCCGTAATTAGAAGTACCGATAAATGGATTTACAAAATCTGTTAATTTTTCAGAACCGGTTTGAGGTTTTATAATCTGAAAGAAGAAAATAAAAATGAGAAGTATTTCGGTTTTCATGCCAAACCGGATATCATTTTAGAAAAATAAATCAAAACTATTAAATTTGAAATTCGAATGCACTAGTACATTGGAATTTTTATAACTTTGTTTCCGAATTTTTATTCAATTATTTTTTAATTATGAAAAGTGCTGTATTAACCGGTATTAAAAAGTTTCAGGTGATTGATACGCCAAAGCCTGAATTATTAAATAATAATGATGTTCTGCTGAGGATTGAGAGCGTCGGAGTATGCGGTTCCGATCTTCACTACTATAATGAAGGGAAAATCGGTGATCAAATAATTGATTTTCCGTTTACAATCGGACATGAATGTTCGGCGGTAGTTGAAAAAACGGGCGGGAGTGTTAAAAGAGTTAAGCCCGGCGATCTCGTTGCGGTGGAACCTTCTATTGCATGTCATAAATGCGAGCAGTGCTTGAAAGGGAGAGAGCATACATGTCTGAATCAGAAATTTTTAGGCTGCCCCGGACAAGCATCCGGCTGCTTATCTGAATATTTAATTATGCCTGAAGAAAATTGTTTTCCTGTCCCGGCAGATTTTAACAGTGAACTTGCTGCGCTTGTCGAACCTCTCTCAATTGCTTACTATTCTGTAAAATTTTTAGATAAAATAAATCCGGCAAGCACAATTGCAATATTAGGTGCAGGTCCAATCGGACTAGGTGTCTTGACTATTTTAAAAGCATCGGGATTTAATACAATTTCGGCAGCAGATAAGTTGGATTACCGGCTTGAAATTGCAAAAAAAGCCGGAGCTGTTCTTACAGCTAATCCTGATAAAGAAGATATAGTTTCTGCATTTCATAAAAAATTTCCGGAAAATTTTGATGTTGTTATTGAATGCTGCGGCGAGCAGGAGGCGCTTGACCATGCAGTTGATTTGCTGAAACCGGGAGGATTGCTTTTAATCGTCGGCATTCCCGAAATTGATTATATTTCTTTTAACATAAGTAAGTTAAGAAGGAAAGAAATAACCATTCAAAATGTTAGAAGACAGAATCAAAGCATCCAGCCTGTAATTGACTTAATTGCATCAGGAAAGTTAAAGCCGGAATTTATGATTACGCATAAATATAATATAAAAGATACAGGGGAAGCTTTCAGAACAGTGAGTGAATATAAAGACGGAGTTATTAAGGCTTTAATAAAAATATAAATATATTATAAGAATAAGTTCAAGTTCAAGTGTAAGTTCAAGTTCAAGTGTAAGTTCAAGTGTAAGTTCAAGTTCAAGTGTAAGTTTAAGTTCTCAGCCGAAGGCTGATCCGCATCCGCCAGAAAGTTCAAGTTCAGGTTCAAGTTCAGGTTCAAAGCAAGAAGAATCAAAAAGATAATAAATTGAAAATTATTTTTGCCGTATACATTTTATTATTAATCGTACCTTACGAAATCTTACCTCAGCAGAAAACCTACTGCAATCCTTTAAACATTGATTATGCTTATAATGCCATCCCTAATTTTACAATAAATGGAAATCACAGAGCAACCGCCGATCCTGTAATTGTTTTATTTAAAGATAAGTATTATCTCTTTTCAACCAATCAATACGGGTATTGGTGGAGCGATGATCTATATAATTGGAAATTTATTTACCGGAAATTCCTTAAGCCGTATCATAAAGTGTATGACGAGCTTTGTGCGCCTGCTGCAGCTGCAGTCGGCGATACTCTCTTTTTAATCGGTTCGACATATACAAAAGATTTTCCGCTTTGGATGAGCACTAATCCGACCGTTGATGATTGGAAAGAAGCGGTCGATTCTTTTCAGGCCGGCGCATGGGATCCTTCATTTTTTCTAGATGATGACGGCAGACTTTATATTCACTTCGGTTCGAGCAACGTTTATCCGATTTACGGACAGGAGATTGATCGCAAAACTCTTCAGCCGATTGGTGAAAGAAAAGAATTAATAAGTCTTCATGATGATATCCATGGATGGGAACGCTTCGGAGAGCATGCAGACAATACTTTTCTACGCCCATTCATCGAAGGTTCATGGATGAATAAATACAATGGGAAATATTATCTGCAGTACGCTGCTCCCGGAACTGAATTCAGCGGGTACGGAGACGGAGTTTATATTGGTGAAACTCCCATGGGACCTTTCAGGTATCAATCTCATAATCCGTTTTCTTATAAACCGGGAGGATTTGGACGCGGCGCAGGTCATGGTGCTACATTTAAAGATAAATCCGGGAATTACTGGCATGTTTCGACAATTGCAATTTCAGTAAAAAATAATTTTGAAAGACGGATCGGATTGTGGCCTGCCGGATTTGATAATGAGGGGATCCTTTACTGTAATACTTCTTACGGCGATTATCCTCATTACCTTCCATCTGGAGAGATTGATCATTTAAAAGATGATTTTACCGGATGGATGATTTTAAATTATAACAAACCTGTGACAATCTCTTCGACACTCGGCGGCTATACTCCGAATTTTGCTGTTGATGAAGATATAAAAACATATTGGAGCGCTGCTTCGGGAGAAAAAGGCGAATG
>CAYSGP010000217.1:0-5422 GCA_964430095.1 uncultured Ignavibacteriaceae bacterium | reverse complement strand
CTGATTAATTTTTATTCCCATGAATTCCATATTTCTGCAGACCTCTTCGCGGACTTCGAAGGAATTTTCCCCGATCCCGCCTGTAAATACGAAAGCATCGATTCCGTTCATAGCCGCCGCATAAGATCCTAAATATTTTTTGATCCTGTAGCAGAAGATTTCAAAAGCATTTTTTGCCCTTTCACGCCCTTCATTAACTGCTTTTAAAATTTCCCTCATATCGCTGCTTTCGCCGCTTATGCCGAGCAGGCCGCTATGCTTATTTAAAAGGGTTCCGGCTTCATTTGCGGAAAGTTCTTCTTTCCCCATTCTATATAAAATAAAGGAAGGATCGATATCGCCGCTCCGTGTGCCCATAATTAATCCTTCAAGAGGAGTAAAGCCCATAGAGGTGTCGATCGACTGACCATTTTTTATTGCCGCCATGCTGCATCCGTTTCCGAGATGAGCGGTAACAATTTTCAATTCTTCAATTTTCTTCCCCAGTATTTCTGCCGTTCTCCAGGAGATATAACGGTGGGATGTTCCGTGAAATCCGTATCTTCTTATTTTATGTTTCTTGTACAGCTCATAAGGAATGCCGTATAGAAAAGCTTTTGGCGGCATTTTTACATGAAAGGCTGTATCAAATACGCCGACCTGCGGCTTGTTGGGCAGAAGCCGGCTGGCTGCCTGGATTCCTTTTATATTTGAAGGGTTGTGCAGAGGTGCAAGTTCAATATTTTCCTGCAGCACGGCTGTTACTTCATCCGTAATCAATACGGAATCCGAAAAAGTTTCCCCGCCGTGAACTACCCTATGACCGACGGCATCAATGTCATCTTTACTATCAATTACTCCGTGATTTTTACTTAACATTACTCCAAGTACATATTCAATTCCAATTGTATGATCAAGTATTTCCCCGACAATTTTTATTGAATCTCCGTCGTGACGTGTATGCGATAAAACTGCACTGCTCATTCCTATTCTTTCAACAACTCCCTTTGCTAGTGCAAACTTTTTTTCAGTATCGATAAATTGATATTTTATTGAAGAACTTCCGCAGTTTAAAACTAAAACTTTCATTTATTGTACAAACCTATTTTGGATAATTAATTATCAGCTATTATTTTGCCGTTATTATCATATTTATAAAAACCTTCTCCGGTTTTCTTTCCGAGCTTCATTTCCCTGACTAATTTTCTTAAAATTGGGCAGGCTCGGTATCTCGGCTCTCCCAAAGTTTTCCATAATGTTTCCATCCAGGCGAGCACTTCATCTAGTCCCATCATGTCTGCCATTTCAAGGGGACCATATGAAAAATTATAACCCAGTTTCATAGCAGTATCGATATCTTTTGCGGTCGCGACGCCTTCAAGAAGAATATACATAGCCTCGTTCAATAGAGGGACAATGGCACGTGTAGTTACAAAACCCGGATATTCATACACCTCAACCGGAGTTTTTCCTATCCTTGCTGCAAATGCTTTTACTTTTTCGACTGTTTCATTTGAGGTATGCAGTCCTTTGACAAGCTCAACTACAGGAATTTTCGGGACCGGATTTAAAAAATGCATGCCGATTATTTTATCTGCCCGGCTTGTTGCTTCCGAAATTTTGGTAAGACTTAAAGTAGAGGTGTTTGAAACAAGAATGATATCTTTTCTTGCAATAGAATCTATTTGCTTGAAAACAGATTTCTTAAGTTCAAAATCTTCATCCACCGCCTCAATAATCAGATCGTTTTCGTTTATCTTATCAAAGGACAAATCCCATTTTATTCTGCTGAGTATAGATTTTTTTTCGGCATTTGTCATTGCCCAGCGTTTAATTTCCCTGTTAATAGAATCTGTCAGAGATTTTTGAGCATTCTTCAGGTGTGCTTCATCTTTTTCGATAATTAAAACATCTATACCGGCGGCAGAAATAGTCTGTGCTATTCCCTGGCCCATTATACCCGCACCTATAATCGCAACATTATTAATTTGTTCAATTTCTTTTCTTTTCTGGTCTTTGGTTAGAAGATCTTCAAGTTTTAAATTTTCATCCGGCATTTTTAATCTACCTGTAATTTTTTTTTCTAGATCTGGTTTAATTCTATGTTTAATTCTATAACTATTATCGAAAAAGAGTTGCTATTTTTTATCAAATTGTACAATAAGAATTATAGAAGCTGATAAAAAAATATTGACTTGCTTAATTAGTATCTATCATAGATTCGATATTTTTTATTCCCCGGCAGTATAAAAAGATACTTCTTAAATCAGACAGGACAGCCGGTTTCCCGATCACTTCCTATCTAAAAATCTTTTTTCTGAAATAGAAGAATACTAAACAATAACATCAAAATTAGAAATAAAAATGAAGATATAACAGGCTGAAAATCCGATATTCCTTGTCCGCTGGCTATCTCGTAATTGATTTTCACCATTAACTCCTGAGTTTTCGGCACAATATAGTATAAGATTTCAAACAGTCTCTTAATAAAATCATTCTTGATGAAAACATTAAATTGGTCTTTAAATAAAAGCAGAAGAGGGCTGAGTACGATGAATATAAAATATGCAGTCATCATACCGAGCAGCGAGCCGCGTGTAATTATACCCAGAAAAATGATAAGGGAATAAAGTACCGCGAATGTAAAAGTGATTGTAACGATTATCCAAACAAAAGATGGATTCCAGTACGAAAATTTTAAAGAGATAATAATCCAGATACCAACTACAAGAAATGCGATATTAAGCAGCACAACCAGCAGACCTCCGAAGTATTTTCCTAAAATAAGCTGTGCCCTTGAAATTGGTTTTGAAAGGAAAAGATCGATATTCCCTTTTTCCAGAAGCACCGGGATGAAGCTTGAAGCGCTGAAAATAGAGAGCAGCAGGCCAATGCTTGCAACTGGGGAAACTATCCCGAGTTCAATCATCATTACAATATTGCCGGGGGCCATGTTCTTGTTTGAAGAGAAAAAGGACTGCAGAATTTGTGATTCATCAACTAATCCGAAAATTACCCCGGTTATGATAAGGCTTATGCATGAAAGTCCGAAAAAGAAGATGAAAACTTTTCTGGCAAAAGATTCTCTTAATGTATAAAGAATCATCTGCAGGATATTTTTCATTTCTTTTCTCCATTTTCTGCTTCAGTAATTAAAGAAATGAACATTTCTTCCAATGTGGCTTTCTGCTTTATGATTTCTTTTATAACAATCTTTTCCTCTCTTAAGCGATCAATTATTTTGTTTAATTCAAGAATATCTGAAACTCTTACCGAAAAAGAATCATCTTTAATCCGGCTTAAATTAAGTTCCTGGGAAATATTGCTGCCGGGTGCATTTTCTATTTTAATGAAATATTCCTCTTTCTTTTCGGTTAATTCTTTTACCGTGCCTTCACGGATTAATTTCCCCTTATTTAAAATCCCAACCCTGTCGCTGATCAGCTCGACTTCGGAAAGCAGGTGGCTATTTAAAAAAATTGTTTTTGATTTCTTTTTTAGTTCCAGCAGAATATCTCTGATCTCTTTTCTGCCCAGCGGATCCACTCCGTCCGTCGGTTCATCAAGAAATATTAATTCAGGATCATTAATTAATGCCTGAGCCAATCCTAACCTCTGCATCATTCCTTTAGAATAGGTTTTAACTTTGGCTTTTTTCCAGCTGCTCAGTTTCACCATCTCTAAAAGTTCATCTATTTTATTCTCAAGCTGAATTCCCGGCACTCCGCTAAGTTTACCGAAAAAACGAAGCACTTCGCCGCCGGTTAAATAGGATGGGTACTTATGATTTTCCGGAAGATAGCCTATCTTGGTTTTTATATGATAGTCATTGATCTCACCGTTTAATATCTTTGCATCCCCGGCTGTCGGGAAGGTAATTCCCAGAAGTATTTTTACGAGAGTAGTTTTTCCCGCCCCGTTTGGTCCAAGAAGCCCGAAAATAATCCCGCTTTCAATTTCAAGATTTAAATCAACAAGAGCCTGAATTTTTTTCTTTCTGATCCCGGAAGAATATATTTTTGTAAGACCGTTTATATTTACAGAATTCATGCTGAATATTTTTTAAGTTTTAAATATACTGAAAATGATAGGAATATTTAGACGATTTCTGCAAATAAAGATTTATTTTGCAATGAATTTCCTTTTTTCCCCATCAAAGATTTAAACTTTAATTATTTATAGATTTAGATCGCTTCTTCAAATTCTTATTTCATTTATATTTTTAATATGAATTGCATTTTTTGCGAAATAGCAGAGGGAAAAGCCAAGTCGGATATTCTTTATCAGGACGAATTCATAATTTCATTCCTGGATATCAGACCGATGAATTACGGGCATTCACTTGTAATTCCCAGGAAACATTATGAAAGTTTCCTTGAGATTCCTTCTAATGACTTAAGTGCAGTAATAAATGGAGTGCAGATAGTTTTCCGAGCAATGAGTGATAGTCTTAATCCGGACGGAATAAATATAGTATCGAATAACGGCGCCGCTGCCGGACAGTCGATTCCGCATTTTCATTTTCATATAATACCCAGATTCCATTCGGATGAATTTAAAATCAAATTAAATTTAAAAACTTATAAGGGAAGTTCACAAAAAGATTTTGCGGACAAAATAAGATCTTGCCTTCCGGGAAAACTTATTTCAAATGTTAAGGAATAAAAATTAAACCCAAAATATTTATGAATAAAAAAATTAGGGTTCTAATCGCAAAAGCCGGATTGGACGGACATGACAGAGGCGCTAAAGTAATTGCCTCTGCACTCAGAGATGCCGGCATGGAAGTTATTTATACCGGTCTTCGCCAGACACCTGAAATGATTGTTGATGCAGCAATTCAGGAAGATGTTGATGTAATCGGTGTAAGCCTCCTTTCCGGGGCACATATGACTATCTTTCCTCGGATATTGAGGCTTATGAAAGAAAAAGATATGAATGATGTCCTGCTTACCGGAGGCGGAATTATTCCCGATGAGGATATTAAGGAATTAGCTAGAATGGGTACTGGAGAATTGTTTACTCCGGGTGCGTCTATGACAAAGATTTCAAATTACATTAAGAACTGGTGTGAGACGCACCCGAGAGAATGAAAAAACAATAGAACAATAGCCTGGATTATGTGGGGAGTTCCGTAATAATCTGTTATCCGTGTTCCATTTCTTACTGTCCTCTTGCGTTCTTAATCCCGTTGATGTGTTTAGTTTTATCGATTATATTCCCGTTCTCATCAACCACACCCTGATGACAGGTATAACATGAAGTCCGTGGTACATCAATATGACCTTGAGGCGGTAATCCATGACAGGAGCCGCATTGGATCTGCGAACCATCAATATTAGTCCACAATAAAGTTTGGTTATTTCCAATCATCTTATCTTCAATATATGCAAATTGATTAGTTGCATCTGCAGAGTCTCTGAGAAACTGAAAACTCCCGTGA
>CAYSGP010000216.1:0-28022 GCA_964430095.1 uncultured Ignavibacteriaceae bacterium | reverse complement strand
AACTAGAATCTGAAATCAATAAAAGCGCATTAATTAATCTAGTTGAAGGTGCACTTGTTGATGGAGTAAGAAAAGGAGCCAGCGATATTCATTTCATCCCGAAATCTGGGAATAAGACAGAAATTCTTATAAGAATTGATGGTAATCTCCAGCCTTGGCACGTTCAGGATAATACTTTGCCTGAAGCTGTAATAGCAGTAGTTAAGGATAGATCTAAAGGTATGGATAGGTTTGAACGTGAGAGAGCTCAAGATGGTTTTATACAGCGTGAAATTGATGGCTATTTAATACGATTCAGAGTATCTGTTTTGCCGATGGTTGGAACAGAGTTAAAAAATAAATTTGAAAGTGTTGTGATAAGAATTCTGGATGACAGAAAAGTTGTAAAAGATCTGGATAAACTAGGTTTAACGGGTTATGCTAAACAGGCATTCCAAAAAGCTATCTCTCAGCCTCAGGGCATGGTTATCCTTACCGGGCCAACTGGTTCCGGAAAAAGTACGACTCTTGTTGCAGCTCTTCATCAGGTAATTGACCCGACAGTAAATGTACTTACGGTTGAAGATCCGGTTGAATATGTAATAGAAGGCGCCAGGCAGTTAAAGATAGGACATAAGATGAATTTCGAGCAGGCCATCAGATCCATCCTTCGTCACGATCCTGATATAGTCCTAGTAGGTGAAATGAGAGATAAAGAAACGGCGGAAGTTGCTATTAAGCTTGCCAATACAGGCCACTTAACATTTTCCACACTTCATACTAATGATGCACCCAGTGCGGTAGCAAGACTTTACAAAATGGGTATTGAACCATTTTTAATTGCTTATGCAATCAATATAATTGTAGCACAAAGGCTCATTCGAAGACTTTGCGAATGTAAAAGAAAAGTAACTGAAATGGATGAAGGATTGATGACAGCAGCGGGAATGGATATGAACCAATGGAGAAATGTTACAATATATAAAGCGCATGGATGTGATAAGTGCAGCGGGTCCGGTTATAAAGGACGCATGGCTATTCATGAATCTTTGTATTTTACAAAAGAAATAAGGCAATTAATTGTCCGTTCCGGAGTAGAAGTTGATGAAGAAAAGATAAGAATACAGGCAAAAAAGGATGGGACACTAAACTTAAGAGAATCAGGATTAGAAAAGGTCAAACTCGGTTTAACCTCTATTGAAGAAGTATTGTCCGGTACGACTGATGAATAAGGAATATGTGTACAAAGACATCTGCTTTAGAATATAAATTTTGGAAAGAATAATCACAATAAAAACGAAATGGTTATTATAATTCTAACATATAGAAGGGAACTATTGTTATGAATACGGGTCAGATGATTTTAGCCATTGGAGCTATGATTTTACTTTCAACCATAGTTATGAGAGTAAATAGTACTTTTATGGCCTCCGATGAAGTATTGGATCAATCAAAGTATATATTCTTAGCTACCTCAATTGCAACATCAGTAATCCAGGAAGCGAGAAATTTAAAATTTGATAAGATAACAACAGATTCTACAATCGGAGAAATTAAAAATAAGGATTTATTTTCCACTATTGGTTATGACGACGGTGAAAACCCGGATTCGGCTTATACTTTTGATGATTTTGATGATTATAACGGATGGCATGATACTGTTAAAACTCTTCCTTCTGCCGTTTTTAACGTTACCTGCAGAGTTGTTTATGTTAATGAAAATAATCCAACAATACCTGCTTCCGGTAAAACATTTAATAAAATGATTACTGTTACCATAACTAGTGATTATATGAGAGATGTCATACAATTAAGCTCAATTTTCAGTTATTGGTTTTTAAGGTAGGAGGAATAATGGGATTCACTACATTAATTGATGTAATCGGTTCCATGATAATTGGAGGAATAGTAATGTTATTGTTATTCCGTCTCAATGATGCAGGAACTGAAAATGTTTATAACAATACGGGCGAATTAATTGCACAGGAAAACATTGCTGCCGTCGTGTCTGTTATTGAATATGATTTTAGAAAAATCGGCTATTCCAGCGACCTGGATCAGATCGCTACAGTAACTAAACTTTCTGATATAATACTGCTGGCAGATTCAACTCATATTAGATTTAAAGCAGATATTGATGAAGATTTTGGATGGGAAACAGTAGATTACTATACGGGGCCTACATCTGAACTATTGAGTACTCCGAATCCCAGAGATAAATATTTGTATCGTGTAATAAATAATGAAACCCCAGTCCGTATTAATCTCGGGGTTACGCATTTCCGTCTTCGTTACTTTGACGGACTCGGCACCGAATTAACTGATTATCCGGTTGAAGGTGCTCAAAGAATGATGATAGATGTTGCGGTTGAAAATGTATACGCTTACGATCCGGAGCATTATGATAGTACCCAATCCCAAGTTTTCTGGAGGCAGATACGCCTATCGGTGCAAAATTTAAAAAGATAAGGAGGAAAAAAAATGAGCGGGAAAGCCATTCTTTTCTTAGTAATGTCATTTAGTGTTATCTTCCTAATCATGGGGAGAAATCTTGGGGATGTTTCAACAAGATCTGTTCAGAATTCTGTAAGGTATTACACCAACACAGTTTCTCATGAGATAGCAGTAAGTGCTGCAAACTTGGCTGCAGCAAAAATATCATTTAATCCGGAGTGGGATTCCGGATTCGTGGAAACGTCATATAATGGTGGGACATTTGAAACAACAGTTGAACAGGACGGTGAACGCAAAATAGTAACAACTATTGGAAGATATGATTCATGTACAAGCAGAGTTCAGATGATAATTGCACCAAGTAAGTTTTCTAAGTATGCATATTTTTGTGAAGATGAAGATAAAAATGGTACAATTTACTGGATGTCAAAAGATACCTGCTGGGGACCATTTCATACGCAGGATAAATTATATGTAAGTGGTAAACCGGTTTTCTTTGGTAGAGTTACTACTAAACTGGGTGTAGTAAAGAAATCACCATCTGACAATCCTCAGTTTTTAGGGGGTTATGATTTAGGAGATTGCCCTATGCCAACCGATGGGGTAAGTAACCTAAGAGAGGATGCAGTAAATAATGGCGGTAAGCTTTTTAATTTACAATCGAATAGCACCACTCGTTATGAAACATTTTATTTGACATTTAAGCAAGATTCTGTGTATTATAAATATAACTGGAGAGAAAAGGTCAGCAATACATGGTATGATAGGGTTACAGAAGCAACTGTAAAAACATCAGATTTAAGTTCCAACGGAGTTATTTTTGTTGATGCCACAGATAGATATGGAACGCCTATAGATGTTAGATTAAAAGGTACTCTAAAAGGAGATTATTCTATCGGAACAACTGCGGGTGTTTGGATTGATGACGATATAGTATACAATGATAAAACGCAAGACATGCTGGGAATTGTAGCAAAGGGGGATGTAACTATTACGAATTCTACAGCAACTAAAAACATTAATATACATGGTTCAATTTATACAGAAAAAGGATTTACTGCTGAAGATTATGATGACAGGTCACCATCATCTTGCGGTGCAATTAATCTATTCGGAGGATTAATCCAGCATGAGCGAAAGCCTGTTGGTCAGTTTAACAGTTCTACACAGCAAATGGTGCATGGGTATTCAAAAAGATATATATACGATGAAAGATTTATGACCATCTCTCCTCCATATTTCCCTGGTACAAACAAGTTTGAAATTCTTTCATGGTATGAATAAGAAATAAAAATACATTTAACCACAGTACCTGTTTGTTTGAAAATTGAAAAGGTATTTAGTGTTTAAGATTATCAATTGTTATTGATTTTCTAATCACTATATACCTTAATTTTTTCCTTCTATTTCCCTCAAAACAATCTTAAATAAAAGTTAAAATTTGCTATTTGTTCATTCATTTTTACTAAAAATTGGCATACTTATAGCATAGAATTAAGTAAGAAATAAGAAAGGGAAAAAGTGGCGACTCCAAGTGTGAAACCTATTCAGCAGAAGGAAACTATATCCATTAATGATGTAAAAACTACTCTCCAGAATTTTGTGAATACAATTCCAAAATTTTATTATGGTCCCGAACGTATCTCCTTTATTATTGAAAATATAGAGAAGTTGAAAGCAGATGAAAGAATTCTTCTTAAAAATTATTTCAATAGACTGCTCACCAGCATGGTTGAAAGAGAAGCTTCTGATATTGAAATAGGCGGACACGGAAATGGAGGCTTTGTTTGGTTCAGAATTTATGGAAAAAAAGAAAGGGCTTACGACCTGCCGCAATTTTCGGAAGATGAATCTGCAGTAGTGTTAATAAATCTTTTAAATGCCAACCAGAGAAAATATCTAACAGTTACAAGAAATCTTGATTTCAGCTATTCTTTTTTATATGAAAGGAAAAAAATTGATATTCGTTTCAGAGCAGACGCATACTATGATCTGGATACACTTGCACTTAACATGAGAGCTATTAATCAAGGTGTTCGCACTTTAGAATCATACGACTTTCATCAAAATGTCATAAGAGCCATGAGCCATATGTACATCAAATTCGGACTCTCTTTAATAACAGGTATAACTGGTTCGGGAAAATCAACAACGCTCGATGCAATAATTGATGCGCATAATAAAGTGGATCCCGCTCATGTTGTAATAATAGCTTCCCCGATTGAATATGTTCATAAATCCAATAAATGCATAATAAAGCATAGAGAAGTAGGGAAAGATGTTCTCTCATTTAAAGACGGAATTGTACAAGCTTTACGACAGGATCCGGATGTTATTGTTATTGGTGAAATGAGAGATCCTGATACAATTATGGCTGCATTAGAGGTAACAGATACCGGTCATAAAGTATTTTCTACATTGCATACATCATCCGCTGTAGAATCAATAGATAGGATTGTAGCTGAAGTTCATCCCAACGAGCAGGAAAGAGTAAGAAACCGCTTGGCAGATGTTTTGATTTCTATTGTATCACAGAAATTAGTTCCAGGGGTAGACGGAAAAATAATTCTCGCTAAAGAAGTTTTAGTAGTCACCCCTAGTGTAAAAGCAGCCATAAAAAACAATACTACAAGCGAAATATACATGATGATGAATCAAGGCGGACAGATGGGAATGATTACAATGGAACAGGATTTGAAGAGACTATACTTAAATAAAAAAGTGACATTAGAAAATGCTGTTGCATTTGCAAATAATAAAACAAGAATTCAACAACTATTATCGGCGGTATAAGTGAGACAGCTGATTTGTGTTTACTGCGAAGGCAATGATACCAAAATTGCCGCAGTAGAAAAAGTAAAGGATAAAATAAAAGTCCTTAAAACCATATCTTTCGATGTTCTTCAGCCTGCCTTGGAGGTTGATGACGGAATTGGGGAATTAAAAATTGAAGGGGAAGAATTAACGCTCGAAGGACTCGATAAACAAGCTTCCTTGACACAGAGTGTAAATACTTCCGGTTTGAATGTAATTAATTCCTCTTTAAGAGGAATCGTATTAAATAAAGCTTTCTTTATCCCAGCATTAACTGAACCTTCCATTATTTATCATATTTATGAAGGATCCAAGAAGAGTAAATCAGTTAAGCTAACGCAAGAAATTGCTGATGATATATATCAGACAAAAAATATTTCAGTTGACAAAGAAAGTCTTGGCTATATAGAATTAGCAGATAAATCAATTCTATCTGTTTTCCTCAGTAATGATGTCGGCTGTTTTAGATTAATTAATTCCCTAGCCCAGCTGAACGGAAAACGGAATTATAAAATTCCTACTGTCAAAAGTGCGGAAATTTCTTTAGCCTATTATGTAGCCAAAAGAAAAAAATTCTTCCCGGATGATCAATCTTTAATTGTTTACATCGGTAAAGAATATAGTAAATTAATATTTCTTCACGGAAGAAAACTCAAGCATATCGGTTCAACCCTGGATATCGGAACAATAAATTTAAATACTTATGATGTTTATTTTTCAAAGATTCTGCTTGAAATGGAAAATGGGGGAGTCTCACAGCTGGATAACATCATAGTTTGCGGTGAAGATGATTCGGAAAATTTGATTCTTTCTTTCTACGGAACTTTTCCTGAGGCAAATGTTTCCCGCTTAGAATTCGATGACCTTGATTTAAGTTCTTTGGGGAGTGATATTAAAGAAACATTTTCTGCTTTTAGTATTCCGATTGCAGTTGCTAATGAATACTTCGAGGAAATTGCCGAAGAATATAAAGGGATCAATCTTCTTCCCAGGTATGTAAAGGAAGATCAAAAATCATTTCAATTTGCCTGGCATGGGTATGCAATTGTACCGTTATTATTTGCTGCTACATTCTTTATCACCACTCAAGCTCTATTAAATAATAAAAAACTGAGTGCATTGGACCAGGAAGTTATAAAGTATTCAGGTCTTCTAAGGCAAAATCAGGAATTATTGGGAAAAATTTCCTCAGTGGAAAATAAAATAAGCAGCTTTGGACAGACTCAAGCAATTTTAGACTCTGCTTCAAAGGGCACTGGTGTTTGGTCTAGAAATCTGGCACATATATCAGATTTCTTTGCAGGTAAAGGAAATATATGGTCAACGAGATTAACTTCCAGTGATAATAGAAATGTAAATCTTGAAGGATATTCTCTGAGTAAAAGTGTATTAACACAATTTGCGTATTCGATCAATGTATCTGAATTGAAGGGAATTTTCTCCGAGGATCTTAGAGATAAAAATATTTACAGGTTTAATTTACAATATAATTTATCAAGTTATTTGAAAGACAAGGATGAATAGAAAATTAAAAAATACGTTTGCTCTTCTGAGCTTATTAATTTTCATTCTGCTTACCGGAGGCGCATACACCTTTATTATTCAAAGGGGTAAGTTGTCTGAAAAACAAGATAAGTTAAAAGAATTGAAAGCTAATGATTATAATACCTCCCAATTAAAGCAGCAGTATGATAATTTGTTAGTAAAAGCTTCTGAGTTGGACTCAGTTCTAGCAGCGCGAAAATTCAACATACCTCAGAATCTTTCCTCTATTAAATTTTATGATTTCGTAAATAATATCACTGCGGGGTTCTCTTCCACCTCTAAAATAGACGTCGAATATATTGAACAAAAACCTGATAAAGACTTTTTTTATTTTAATTATAAAATTACAGGTTCTGCAACTTATAATGAGCTTTATCAATTTATTTATGCAATCGAACAAAGTAAAGAACTTAAAAAAATTACCTCATTTAGCTTATCAAACCAGGTAGCGACAGATGAAATGGGGATTCCCAATTTCTTAGTGGGTTTCAGTATGGAGGTACATGTTTATTATTCATCAGATGATAGGTTCTCGACTGCGGAATTTATTGAAAATGATTTAAGTACAAGGACAATGTATGATGCATTTTATCCGCTGCTTAGAAATGAAATACCTCCGAATGTTGATGAGTTGTTTGATGTTCAAGGAGGTAAATTGCTTGCACTTATACCTGAAGGCGCCTTCCTCTCTGATATAAAAGGAAATACATACCTGCTTTGGGAAGGTGAACCTGTTTATCTTGGTTATCTAACCAATATTGATTATGATCATAATAAAGTGAACTTTATTATCAATAAGGGCGGTATTGTTGAAAAAATTGATTTAGTCCTGGAAAAAGAAAATATTAAGAAAAAATAATTGTGAGAATTTAAAATGAAAAAACTCTTAACAACCGTTATTTTATTATTAAGCTTTACGCTGTCAGTTCATTCTCAGGATTTACTCGAAAAAACCCTGAGAGGATATACACGACCCGATGAACTGGTATCAATGTCACCTAATCTTCCATTCAATCAGGCTATAGCTTTATTGAGCAAGGTAAGCGAAAGCATAACCGGGAAAAGAATAGTTACGACTGTTGATTCGGAAAGTCCGGTAGGGATTGAAATAAAAAACATGGCTTATGATAAGGCTTTATTGATCCTGGTTCAAATGCAGGGGATGATGTATGAAGAGAAAGAAGATGTAATAATTGTTAAGAAAAAGGATGATATTGAAATAGATAGAACCGCAAAAACTTATGCGGATATTAACAGCAGGGAAGTCAAATTGTCAGCAGTATTTTTCGAGATGGATGATAATGAAGCCAAAAAAAGAGGGGTCGACTGGCAGTTTCTTTTTTCGAAACAAGGATTGAATGTTAACGGAGAATTATTTAATGAGCCTGAGACAAAGACAGAAACCTCTGAGCAAGGTAATCAACAGCAAGCCCCTGATTTCAAACTTAAAGGCACTGGAAGTTTTGATCTGGGTGGTTTTTTCGGCGAAGCAACTGCGATATTCAAATTTTTTGAAAAAGAACAGCTTGGACAAATTATTGCAAGCCCGAATGTAACTGTTAGAGATAATCAAATAGGGAGAATTCAAGTTGGAGTTGATATAGGAATTAAACAGAGAGATTTTTCAGGAAATATAATTGAAAATTTCTATTCAACAGGTACCATCATTGAAGTTACTCCTCATGTGTACACAGAAGATGAGGTTGAATATACTGTGCTTGAAATTAAAGCCGAAAGAAGTTCTTATATACCAGATCCTGTAGTAACTCAGATTCAAAAAACTTCGGCAACTACTCAGGTGCTTATGCTTAATGGTGAAGAAGTTATAGTAGGTGGATTATTCATTAATGATGAAACCACCTCCCGAAGAGGAATCCCCATACTTAAGGATCTTCCATGGTGGTTTTTCGGTTTGAGATATTTATTTGGAAGCGAGGAAATTACGATTAACAGGAAAGAATTGATAATTCTTCTCAAATGTGAATTAGTTCCAACTCTTAAGGAGAGAGTTGCAGGTGCACATTCTAATACTCCGATAAAAGATGAAGTAAACAAGCATCGTGAGCAGATTAAATATTATAAGTTTAATCAGGAATAGCGAGCATTAAATATTTATGGAATCCATACTTATTGTTGATGATGATCTAAGCCTCTGTTCTGCTTTGAAGGAGGAATTAAGTGAAGTCGGCTATGATGCTGATTATGTAAGCAAGGGTGATGATGCCTTTACTTTCCTTGCAAAGCGTTCAGTTGACTTAATTCTTCTTGATCTGAAAATGCCGGAGAAGGATGGATTCGAAGTATTAAAAGAGCTTGAAACAAAAAAAATCAAATCTAAAGTTATAGTCTTAACCGCTTACGCCGATGTAAAAAGCGCAATAGATTCTGCTAAGATGGGAGCCGGTGACTTTATTAGCAAACCTTATGACTTTGACGAACTTCTAATTACAATAAGGAAAGTCTTACAAAGAGATTCATAATGAAAATAAGTTACCGGATTCTGTTCATCAATTTTGCCATCGTTTTGGTAATAATTGGCAGTTCGGCTTTAGCTTTTTATTCGGTAATATCAAGCATTCTTACCAATCAGCAATCAAAATACCTGATTAACTCCAGCAACGATTTTTTATACGCATACCGCGACGAACTTGAAAACATTGATGAAATTTTTTTTAAGTTGAAGTTGAATGAATCGTCGGGCATCGTTGAGCTGAATAAATCATTAATTAACGAAAATATTGATTTTATTTTGAAAAGCGACAATGGTTTTAATCAATTGATATACTGGACCAACTTCTTTAATATCCCTAAAGAAATTACCCTGAAAAGTTTGATTGCCAATAATCCAGGATTGATAGTTAGAAAAATCATCTTTGGAGACAAGATTTTTTATTACGGCAAGATGATTTCCCCATCTCTTTTAACTTCCATATCAAAGAAGATTAAAGCCGATATTGCGGTAGTCTCCAACGGAATTCCCTTATTATTTTCGAATGAATCTATAAATAATAAATATATCCCATATTTAGTAGAAGCATATTCAGCGCTCAACAAAAGAAACGACTTTAATATTTATTCAAAGGAAACGGACGAGGGAGATATCTTAGCGTCTTTATGCTACACGGAATCTTATGATCAGGAACCCGGACTGAAGTTCTTAATCTTTGTTTCTCATGGTGAAGGAGTCGAAATCAGGAGCAGTCTAAAATATATTTCAATTGTTATTGGTTTTGCAGGAATAGTGCTTTCATTGATATTGACATATTTGTTTACCGGGAAAATGAGAAAACAAATTACTCAGATGGCCAGGGCTACCGAAACAATTGTTGATGAAAATTTTAAGAACAAGATAAAAGTAGAAAGCACCGATGAACTTGGAAAATTAGCGGAAGCATTTAATAAAATGCTGGATGTTCTGGAAAAAAACCTTAAAGCAAAAAATGAATATTCAGAATTCATAACATTAATTAATAAAAATCCGACTTTAAAAGAAGCCGCAGATGCAGCATTAAAGAAAATCATAAAAACCGGGAAATTCACAATTGGTGCCCTTTATTCCATTGTAAATGATAAAATCACCTTAACCTCATCTTTCGGGTTGCCCGATGGCTATTCTTTAACAGAAGAAATAAATTATTTCAATACACTTGTAAAGGATCGTGAATTAGTCGAAATAAATTTTGAAGAAAATTATCCCACTATTTCTGCCGGAATATTAAAGCTGCAAATAAAATACCTTCTTATACAGCCGGTAGTTTATAACAATAAGATAATTGCAATTCTTGAACTTGGTTCGGTAGATCCTCCTTCGGAAGAAGCAAAAGAATACCTGGCAAAGATACAGGAACAGCTGGCAATAGGAATAACCAATGCAGTTGCTTTCATACAAATGGAAAACCTCGTTTCTGAATTAAAAAAACTTAATGAAGAGTATCAAAAACAGAATATCCAAATTATACATCAAAATGAGAAACTGGTAAAACTTCATAATGAAGTAAAGGAAAAAGCCGGAGAATTAGAGATTCAAAAGGAAAAGGCTGAAGAATCGACAAAATTAAAATCCCAATTTCTTGCCTCCATGTCTCATGAACTTAGAACTCCTATGAATTCAATTCTTGGGCTAACGGAATTGATGCTGGAAGATTCTAGTTTGAAAGGAAAAAATAAGGAAAGACTGCAGGTGGTTAATAACAGCGGTAAAAGGCTGATGAACTTAATTAATGATATTCTAGATCTTTCAAAAATTGAAGCGAGTAAAGTTGACTTGAAAGAAGAGGATTTCCTGCTTGATGATTTACTTAATGAGATTCAGGAATCTTTCATGCCTCTTGTTCAGGAAAAAAATATTGATTTTGAAATAAAAAGAAACTTGGAGACTAAGATATTAGTTCATACCGACAAGGGAAAAGTAACACAAGTCTTAATCAATTTACTTGGCAATGCAATTAAGTTTACGGAAAAAGGTTTTATAAAACTAAATGTCAGCACAGAAAAAAAATTGACGGATCAGAAATTATCATTTAATTCTTCCGGTAATTTTTTGAAGTTTGAAATATGCGATTCAGGTATCGGGATTTCAAAAGAACATCAAAAAATTATTTTTGAGGAATTCAGGCAATTAGACGGAACAAGTACGAAAAGATATAACGGAACAGGACTGGGTCTGGCAATCTGCAAACGTATTTCCGAATTTCTTAACGGTACTTTGTCTGTTGAAAGCGAATTCGGCAGCGGGTCGAAATTTATTTTCAAAATACCTTTAAAATCAATTCAAATTAAAGATCAAAAAACAGAGCTTGTTGTAAATGCCGCTGTATTAAGAAAAAATCTAAGAAATCCTATCCTAGTAATTGATGATGATAAAGAAGCCCGGTTTACTATAGGGCAATACTTAATTTCTAGAGGCTATGAAGTAATTTATGCGGAAGATGGTGAAACAGGAATAAAAGAAGCTATTGAAAAGCAGCCGTTTGCTATTACATTGGATGTAATGCTTCCCAAAAAGGATGGCTGGACTGTTTTAAAGGAGTTGAAGGAAAGTTCTTTAACGAGAGATATTCCTGTTATTTTAATTTCAATTATTGGTGATAAAAAAGTTGGATATGGTCTTGGTGCATTTGAATATTTCGTAAAACCAATCTCGCATGAACAGCTTTTTTCAGCATTCGAGAAGCTGGAAAATATTGCTAAAAAAAGAATTGAAAAAATAGTAATAGTTGATGATGATGAAATTGAATTTGAAAAATTTAACGCTGCCTTTAAAACTGTACCTGTAAAATTTCATTATATCCAGGACAGCAGAATTGCTCTTAATAAGATAGCAGAAATCCAGCCTGATTTAATAATAATTGATTTGCTGATGCCAAATATTGACGGAATTACTCTTTCTCATATGATTAAATCTAATACGGAGACAAAAAATATCCCTATTATAATAAGCACGGCCAAAGATTTATCTCCTGATGAAAAGGAATCTTTAAACAATATAGTAGAAGAAATTGCGGTAAAATCTAAAGGACATCCTATTGATGTTTTAAAAACTGTCCGCGATAGGATTAAACTAATGGAAGAAACAGCAGAAAATGATTCCCTTAAGAATGGAATGCAGTTTGATATGGAAGAGCTTATGGAAAATGCCGAAGAATTAAATAGCGATACTAGAGAAGAATTTCCTATTAAGGAACAAGAAAAACCCAAAATTGTCCTTGGGGAGGTTTTGATTGTAGATGATGATGCAGATACATTATTTACTCTAAACGAAATGATACAAGCATGCAATTGCAAAACCATATTGGCAAAGAACGGAATTGAATGCATGCAGATATTAGAAGCTTCAATACCGGATTTAATTCTTCTTGATATAATGATGCCTGTTATGGATGGATTTCAAACAATAAAAAAAATAAAAGAAACTGCTAATTGGACTAATATACCAGTATTTGCCGTAACTGCTAAGGCAATGCTGGAAGATAAAAAAATAATACTCAAGCACGGTTTTGATGATTATATTTCAAAACCTGTAAACGCCGGAGTGCTTGCATTTAAAATAGAAAAACTGTTCGCTAAAACTAAACCTGTTGTGAAATGAAAAAAATTCTTGTTATAGATGACCTTCCTGAAAATGTTTTTATGCTGCAAGACCGGCTTGAAAACGAAGGTTATGAAGTAATTACGGCTTATGACGGAAAATCGGGCATTGACAAAGCTTTGAGCGATTTACCCGATTTGGTGCTTCTTGACGTAATGATGCCCGGATTAACAGGGCTTGAGGTTTGCACAACATTAGTCTCAAATCCTGCTACTTCTAATATTCCAATAATTCTGGTTACAGCCAAAGCGGGTGCTGAAGATACCAAAGAAGGTTTGGAAGCCGGAGCTTATGACTATGTTAAAAAACCTTTTAACAGGATAGAGCTATTAGCAAGAGTTAATTCAGCATTAAAATTATCTGAAGCCACCAAACGGCTTGTGGACTCCGAGAAGAGAAATACTTTTGCTGCAACTGTTGTGACTGCAAACCACAAAATTAAACAGCCTTTAACATTAATGAGCCTTTCCCTGGCAGCTATAAAAAGAGAGCTGAGCAAGGATGAAATATCAAAAGAAAATATTCAAAAACGGCTGAGCTATATTGAATCCGGCATTATGGAAATAAATGATGTATTAAATCAGCTTAATTCTATAAAGAAACCGATATTCTCGGAATACATTAAGAATATAAAAATGATCGAAGTGGATAAGAAAGAAAATAAATCAGATTAATTTTTGAATTGTATTAAGCATCGTATCGAATTCATATGGTTTCGTCAACACGCTGCTTATCCCGTCAGTATCTGAGCCTACTTTTTCTTCAACAGATAAACTTCCGGTAGAAAGTATAATCGGCATTTTAAAATCGAGTTCTTTTATTCTCCTGATACATTCCAAACCGTTCATTTCAGGCATATTATAATCAATAATTATTAAATCAACCTTTAATTCTTCCGTAAGCACTGTCAGAACCTCTTTACCGGTGGCGACTCTTATAACATTATAACCTTGTGATTCCAGAAGTTCTGCAAGCAAATCCCGCAACATCATTTCGTCATCTGCCAGCAGAATTATTTTTTCCGAAGCATGGGGAGCAGCTTTTTCTTCTGCTTTTACGGGTTCGTAGGAGGGAAGATAAATGTTAAACTCTGTGCCTTTATTTAATTTGCTGATTACCTCAATATAACCGTCGTGAGCTTTTATTATACCGTAAGTAATGTACAGCCCCAGACCAGATCCTGTCTCTTTCTCTTTAGTTGAGAAATAAGGTTCAAATATTTTTTGGATGTTTTCCTCGGATATTCCTGAGCCATTATCTTTTACAGAGAATAAAACATAATTATTTTTACTAAGGTGCGGATATTTTATTAAATTATGTTCATTGACTTGGATATTTCTGGCTGATAAAACAATTTTTCCTTCCTTTTCGATAGCTTCCTTTGCATTTACGCATAAATTCAGGAGAACCTGATATATTTCAGTGCTGTTTCCCAATAAATTATGGAGACGGTCTTCTGAATCCATTTCAAATTTGATAGTCCTTGGAAAGGTTTGAGTCACTACTTTACTAATTTCAGTTAAAAGAACATTCGGTTTAATAATTTCTTTCCTTTTCTGGGTAGGTTTCCCGAATGTTAATAATCCCTTAGTCAAATCTTTAGCTCTTATAGAACAATTTTCAATATTATCAATCAGCCGGAACGTATTTTCATTTTCAGGAACCCTTTTTTTGAGAAGGTTAAGACTTCCGAAAATACTGGAAAGAAGATTATTAAAATCGTGAGCCATTCCGCTTGTTAATTTTCCTATAGTTTCCAGCTTTTGAGCCTGCTGAAGTCTTGTCTCAAGCGCATTATTTAATTCTTCATTGTAAGCACTATTAATTGCAAGCGCCAAAAGATCTGCAAATTTTTCGAGGTAATTAACGTCTAGTGAGGAAAAAATTCCTTTCCCCTTTCCAATAATTATTACTGCCAGAAGTTCCCCATTATAAAAACAAGGGGAAGCTAATAAGGTTTGGCTTTGAAGAGCTCGCGTCAGATTGTAGGCAATATTTCCATGTTCATTTAAAGCCATAAGGGTATGCTTATTTACTTCAAACCATTTCTTTAAAAAAGAAAAGCTGGCTTTAATCTCTTTCTCAGCATCTTTTTTATTCTTTAAATGCTGATACTGATCAAAATATATATATTCAACTTTTTTATCCTTTTTAAAGATGACGGTTATACCGAAATTCCCTCTGCAAACTGCTACACATCTTTTAAGTAGCTCTTCCGATACGAAGGTTATTGATTTTTCTGTAGTTAAAAACGAAAGGACTTCTTTAAGTACATTTTGAAAAGAAAGATCTCGATTCAGTAATTCCGCATCAAGATGGGTTGTGATTTTTTCCTGAGCTACCGTTTTTATTTTTAAAGTAAAGTACTCGGTTGCAGTTCCATTCTTGAGCGACGCTATCTCAAGTTTTTGATGCTCGGGTGAAATTAGTGTTTCAACGGAATTTTTTTTCTTCTTCCCTGAATCCTGTTTTTTCCAATTTGCATTAGGGAAAAGATCCTCAAATTTTCTTCCCTTAATTTTTTTTAATCCGGCAGTTTCCTTAAAGCTTTTATTATACCAAATTATTTTTTTATTTGCGTCAGCAATTGCCAGACCACTCTCTGTTTCTAAGAGATCTTTCAGTGCGTATTTAGTAACAATTTTAGAGAGCATTCATTATTCTTGTTTAATTTCATATTTCTTAATCTTGGTGTAAAGTGTTTTTGGACTGATGCCTAAAATACTGGCAGTTCGGGTTCTGTCCCATCTGTTATGCCTAAGCACTTTTGCTATATGCCTTTTTTCCATTTCCTCAATACTTAGAATTTCTTCTGACTTGCCGTTATCCTCATCAATTGTTGTCAGTTTTCTGGAAGAAGCTGGCAGATTCAAATCTTCCACGTTTATATATTCTCCCTCTGCGAAGATTATTGCTCGTTCAATTATATGTTCAAGTTCTCTTACATTTCCAGGGAAATCATATGTAACCAAAGTAGCTTCTGCTTTAGGAGTTAACTTTTTAGGAGCTCTAATGGAAGATTTAGAAGTGAGAAAATGATTTGCCAGGAGTAGAATATCTTCCTTTCTTTCTCTTAAAGGAGGAATGGTAAGGGTAATTACGTTTAACCGGAACAAAAGATCTCTTCTAAAATTTTTAATATCTGCTTCTTCAAGAAGATTTCTGTTTGTAGCTCCGATTACACGGACGTTTGAGGTTAAATTGGTTACTCCACCGATTCTTCGATATTCTCCATTTTCCAGGAAGCGCAGTAATTTAGGCTGAAGCGAAAGAGATAACTCGCCTATTTCATCGAGAAAAAGGGAACCCCCATGAGCTATTTCAACTAAACCCTGCTTAGTAGATTTTGCATCTGTAAATGCACCTCTTTCATGTCCGAATAATTCGCTTTCAATAAGCTGATCCGGCAGTGAGGCACAGTTTACAACTACAAACGGTTTTTCGACTCTTGCGGAACGTTTATGTATATACTCGGCAAATAATTCTTTACCCGTACCGGTTTCTCCTTCAATTAAAATATTGGAATCGGATTGAGCTGCTTTGTTAGCCAAATGAAGTGTCTTATGAAGCTCTGAGCTGCTGCCTAAAATTTTATTGGGGTGTTTTTTATTTAGCTGGTCTGCAAGTATAGTGCTTTTAACAAATAGTTCTTTATGCTCAATTGCTTTGTTTATATCCAGAAGCAGCTCGTCAAAATCATATGGTTTGGTAATATAGTGGTAGGCTCCCAGCTTAATACATTCAATTGCTTTTTTAATTTCAGATTTAGCAGTAAGTACAATCACCTGGATTGACGTACAATAATCGTTTGCAAATTTTAATACCTCTTCACCCGGTACATTCTGCATTTCAAGATCCAGTAAAAGAACATCATATGAAGGTTTTCTTTTAATAGCATCAATTGCATAACTTCCATCATAAACAGTATCAACCGAAAAACCTTCTTCCAGAAGCTGCTCTTTTAATAGATAACACAGAGTTTCATCATCATCACAGACTAATATTTTTGAATTTTTGCTGCTCATATTTAATTTGTATTTATATTAAAAATAACTTGTTTACTTGGATAAAAAAGTTCTATTTTTTATATTTCGGGCTCCTAAAAAGGGGCGCGTAGCTCAGTGGTAGAGCATCTGCCTTTTAAGCAGAGGGTCGGTGGTTCGATACCACCCGCGCTCACTATATAAACCCCACTTATTTTTACCTTCAATTACTCATTGGTAAAAGTTACTTTCCTAAATTTAGTTATAATATACAATTAATAAAATAATCTAAATAATGGTTTTCTGTTTTATTTTATTGAAATTGGATTACTAAATTTGATTATAGCTCAAATTCTGATATTTTATAAAAAAAATGAGTTTTTAGATGGGAGAAATTGTTTTTTGGACATTGTTCAGAATAGTTTTGCTAATCCCTGTTCTCTGGATTTTGAGAAGTTATATTGATTTTGGATTTTGGTGGATTATTTCAGCAATGGGCATTTATGTAATTATAATCCATCCGGCAATTGTTCATTACAAGCTTTTTGAAGAAAAAAATAAAGAAGTAATTGAATCATCTCTGTGCTCAACCTGCAGAAATTTTGATAAGAGCGCCGTTCTTTGTTTAAAACATGACCGCCATCCCTCAATTAATTACATCCCGTGCGATGGATTACACTGGGAACCTAAAACAAACAACAAACTGGATAAAGAAAATCTATTTGAAAATGAAAATTAGGTACAAATTATTTAAAAACGGTGTTAATTTTAAAATTTCAGCCGAAAGAGTGTAATTCAGAACATAGCAATCTTGTCACCTTTTCCTACTACATGATACTATAAATTACTTTAAGAGAAATTAAATTTTATTAGGATTATATGAAAAATTGTTTTTTTCTTTTGTTATTATCTGGCAGTCTTGCAATCAGCCTTGGACAAACCAAACATATTATTTTTGTAAGAGACTTTGAATTCGATCCAAAAGATATAAATATTGCAGCCGGTGATACAGTTGAATGGCAGTGGCAGAACGGGATTCACACAACTACATCTGACGTTACTTCAGGAATTGATTCCTGGAACTCTCCTATTACAAGTACTATTCGCGTCTTCTCAAAAGTTATTTCAAATGAAGGATTACATAGATATTATTGCGTCCCTCATGGCAGTCCAGGCGGTGTAGGAATGGCCGGTACAATTACAGTTTTGAGTACCACTTCTGTTTATGGAAAAACAAATACTCCTTTATCATTTCAGCTTTTTCAGAATTATCCTAATCCGTTTAATCCTTCCACCACAATAGAATATTACATTGCAGAACACTCATTTGTATTATTAAAAATATATAATATTATTGGAACCGAAATAACCACACTTGTAAGTGAAATAAAACCTGCGGGGTTTTTCAAAGCATCATTCAATGCAAATGAATTGGCAAGCGGAGTATACTTTTACAGATTACAGGCCGGAAATTTTTCCGAAGTAAAAAAAATGATCTTAAGCAAATAGTAAATGAAGAAAAAATATTTATTAAGAAATATTTTATGTAATTAAAGATCTTCTACTGCGTCGATCCCCTCCGGCATAGGAAGATAATATCTTATTTTTTGCACGCCGCCATTTCTTTTGATGAGTTTTTCAACTTTCTTTTTGATTAAAACGCTGTGTTCAATTTGAATATCATCTTCAATTATTGATCCGAAAATATAGCTTGTCCCTTTTATCAGCACATTCTTCCCGATTTTTAGGGGATGTTCATCGCTTCCAGTCATATTAACACTAGATTCTATTCTGCAGTTATCTCCAATAACAATATTCCCCTTAATTATATCACCCCAGAGAATTTCAACATTGTTGCCGATTAAAATCTTCTGATGCGCAAGGCAGGAAAGATGAACATTCTGCCAGATAACTACATTCTGACCAAATTGAACATTAGAGGTAACAAAAGCATTTTTTTTAAATTCCAGGTTATAATTTAATTTGATTCCTTTCCCAAGATAAACCCCCTTTCCAACCGTAATATCCAGCGGAATATTTTTCTTATCCATTTCAATTATTTCATCAACTACAGATTCATGAATAAAAAAATCATCCGGATCTTTAATATCTATAATATCTTTAAGCTTATCATAAACTTTGCTTCGCGCAACATCTTCCATCTCCTTCAGCACAGATTTATTATTAAAACCCATTACAACATACTGCTCAACGGGGCTGATTGCCATTACAGTGTAGTTCTTTTTATTAAATAAGCTGATAAGATCAGTTATATAAATTTCTTTCTGAACATTTTCGTTGGACAACCGGCTGACAAGCTCTGATAGTTTTTTATACTTAAATGCATACACACCGGAATTAAATTCAGGGTTTTCAATTAACTCCCTCCTTGAAAAGGAATAAGTTCTTTCGTTGAATGCAACTTTGTATGGTTTATCCTCCGGAAGAGACAGAATATCTTTGTATTCCATAATCTCAATAACTTTTCCTTTATCGGCGGAAGACTTCCCTTTTTCATCTTTTTCCTTAACACGGATTATTCTTCCATAAGAATTATCTTTGGGGTTTCCCTCAAACAAACCGGTCAAGACCGTCATATCTGAACCGGTTTTCATAAATTCTTCCCGGAATAATTTCATCGTTTCCTTATCGATAAGCCCCATATCCCCCGGAAGGACATAAACAATTCCATCGGAAACTTTATTTTCTATTCTGCCTAAAGCGACCTGTACTGCATGTCCGGTTCCGTTCTGAAATTCCTGGTAAGCAAATATGGTGGATTCCCGTTTTCCTATTAATTCGATTACATCCTTAGCTTTTATACCGACTACAATAATGATATTTAAATCTTTTATTCCTTCTTTACATGCATTATAAACCCGCTCGACAGTGGGAACTTCCCAAATTTTATGCAGCATTTTTGATCTTTGAGATTTTATTCTTTTGCCGTGCCCGGCGGCAAGAATTATTGCTGTTTCATTTACATTGCTGTTGAACCCGGAAGAAAACTGTTCAGCCAATTCATAAACATGATTTGTTTCTTTTACTTCCACTTTAAGCTCCAGTTTTTAATTTAGAAAGGTTTAATTCTTTATAGATTCCTTCTTTATAGAAGACCGCCGATTCAAGAGCTAATAAAAAGGCGAACACTAAAGATAGGACAGGTGAATTTATAAACACAGAGAATAATGCCGAAATCATGAGTGCTATAATTGAAACAGATATTCCTAGTATTAATTCTTTAAAAGAAGGATTGCTTGCTTTCTTCTTCAACAAATATTTAATTCCAGAGAAAAGAGGGAAAAAAATCAAGAGGCACAAGGATAAGAATCCTAAGAATCCGCTTTCAAAATAAAGCTGTAAAAAATCATTATGCCAGCTGTTTATCCTCGGGTCGCTTAACTCATTCATATATGGGAAAATCAGGTGAAAACTTCTTGGTCCGTAACCCAATAAAGGATTCTTGAATATCAAAAAAACATCCTCAGCCCCTTTTATAAGTATATCTCTGTCGGATAAGAGTGAAGGGTTGCTTACTCTGTATCCGAATAATCCAAAACTGTTATTATAAAAAGAAATTGAACATAAAAAAAATGTAAGTGCAATTATTGCAATGACTTCTTTTAGATTGATTTTTTTTAGAACCAAACCGGTTAAAAAAATTAAAACAGCTATAGCTATATTTACCCTCCCTAGAGAAGTAATGACCCCTGATAAAATGAAAGAAATTCCAAATGATCTTATCAGCCAGTTTAATGAAACGTTATGGAGCGGAAGGCTGAAGATTAGAACAGGCAAAGCTGCCAGCAGATAAGTAGAAAAGGTCATATACCCGGAACTAAAAGAGCTTGCCCTATAATCAAAATCTAAATTGAATTTAATAATACCGATTACAGCTACAGCAGCTGAGGCGGCAGCAAATCCAGATACAATTTTAGTCAGATAATTCCGGTCGAAAATTTTTAAATAAAAGCTGATCGAAAAAAAAGCAAAATAAAAAAGAGCTTCTTTATATAAGGATTGAATGCTTTCTTCGGGAAAATCGGCAAATATAATTGAAATTAATCTCACTGATCCATAGGTGAGAATTAACAGGGAGAAAATGTCAAATGCTTTCCGCTTTTCACTGAATTTTTCAAGAATCCAAATAAATGTAAGAAGCACTCCAAATAGTTGAACTAGAAACAGAGATATTAAAAAACTGCACGCAAAACAGATTAAAATAAAAAACGGCAGCCTTGAATTAAATCTGCTTGTAATCATTGTCCATTTTTTTAAAATCAATCTCTAAACTGCATTTCATAAAATTTTTTATAAAGTCCGTTTGAAATTTCTATCAACTCGTCATGCCTGCCGGCTTGGATGATATTTCCCTTATCAAGGACAAGAATTCTTGTAGCATTTCTTATGGTGCTGAGCCGATGAGCAATGACAATGGTTGTCCTATTTTCCATCATTCTTTCAATTGCTTCCTGTACTAGAATTTCTGATTCGTTGTCGAGTGCAGAAGTAGCCTCGTCGAAGATCATAATTGACGGATTTTTTAAGATAGCCCTGGCGATTGACAGTCTTTGCCGCTGGCCGCCTGAAAGTCTAATCCCTCTTTCGCCGATAATTGTATTGTATCCGTCGGGCATTTCTTCTATAAAGTTATGGGCATTTGCGGCTTTTGAAGCCTCAATTATTTTTTCAATCGGGTACTCATTCAGACCGTAAGCAATATTATTTCTTACTGACTCATTGAAAAGAAAGGTTTCTTGAGTTACTATTCCCATAAGGGATCTAAGGCTTTGAAGGGAAATATTTCTTATATCAATTTCATCCAGCAGTATTCTTCCATGAATAGGATCATAAAACCGGGGGATCAGGTCTACTAAAGTTGATTTGCCCCCGCCGCTTGGACCCACCAAAGCAAGCACTTCTCCTTTTTTTACAGTGAACACGATATTTTTAAGCACCGGTTCTTCCGAATCATTATATGAAAAAGAAACATTTTCAAAAGTTATCGAATGATTAAAAGAATTAATTACTATGGGAACATCGGCATTTTTAATATCCGGTTTAGTATCCAGAATTTCAAAAACTCTTTCGGCAGCTCCGCTTGCTTCCTGTATCCGGCTGTTTACACTGCTTAATTCTTTAATCGGCGGCATCATTTGAAAAATTGCAAACAGGAAACCTAAAAATTCACTCGCCTTTAGGGTGTAATTTTGAAGTACAAGAACTCCGCCGTAGTAAATAATAATTACGCCTACTATAACACTTAAAAATTCAGTAACTGGGGAAGCAGCATTTCTTACTCTTACAATTCGAAGAATCATTTTTAAGTAATTAAAAGTTTCTCTTTTAAATTTTTTATTCTCATAAGATTCCATCCCGAATGCTTTGACAATTTTAACTCCGGAAATGGTTTCCTGGAGTATACTTGTAATATCGGCCATTTTTGCCTGCACCGCAATACTGTATTTCTTCAGTTTAATTCCTATCCAAGTAATAATCAGCATTGAGAATGGAAGAATAATAAAAGCAACAAGGGTCAATTGCCAGCTGATACTTAAAGCTATAATAAAGAACACCAGTATTGTAAGCGGTTCCCGGATTAAATTTAGAAATGTTGCTGAGATGCTGGATTGAATAACACTTACATCGTTTATAAAGCGTGAAATTAAATTTCCTACCCGTTCTTTTTTAAAATAGCTCATCGGCAGCTGATGCAGATGTTCATAGGTTTCATCCCGTAAGTTTTTCATTGCACCGTATTCTACATAAGTAAGATAATATGCCTGCAGATAGCCGAAAACATTTTTTCCCAAAAATGTAAGAAGGACTAATAAACATATCTTAATTAAAGCTTCAATATTATTGCCGCTGAAAACAAATTTGTTGAATGAATCGGATATTTCTTTCCCAAGATTATATATCCAATCCGGCAAAATACCCGCTGTTTTATCTGTTTGGGAAGAAGCTTCGTGGTGAACAGTTTCCTGGAACAATGTATCTAGAAGGGGAATTGTAAGATATACCGAGGCGCCGTTTAGTGTCGCAAATAAAATTGTGCATACAACAGATATAAGGAGATGTTTCCAGTAAGGTTTTACATATTTTAAGATCCTGAAGTACGTCTTCATTAAGAAAAATAATTTTAAGTTTGTCCGTTCTCTGCTAAGTTCTTTTCATTCAATGAGGAATTTTTCTGGAGCTCCCAGGTTTTAGAATATACAAGCAGGGTTGTAAAGGAATTGAAGATTGAGATTAAAAAGCCGTATATACCGTCTTTATAACCTTTTAATGAGAAGAAGAATCTGAAAAAGGCCGAAAAGGAGTGCAAAATAATTGTAAATGCATTTATCTTCCCTTTTTCCTTGAAGGTTTCCAAAGCCCGAAGAGTGGAGTAATAGTTAATCTTCGACAGGGTGCCGGATATAGTTTTAAACGTATAATGAATCAGCGGATTTATTAAATAATTCACTTTACCGTCCACTACAAATCCTTCATGAACTAATTTATCCGTCAGTTTTGTTTTAGATTTTTTAAATAACCTCAGCTGATTATCTTTATTCCATCCGCAGGTGGTAATTTTTTTATTCATGAAATAATTTTCACGCGGAATGTAAAAACCATCTGACGAAGAGAATTCCAAATTAAAGATTTCATTCATTAAAGGTTCAGAAACCCTTTCGTCGGCATCGATATTTAATATCCATTCATTACTTGTTAGGCTTAGAGCATATTTCTTCTGCGCGAAAAAACCTTCCCAAGCTTTAACAAATATTTTTGAAGTAAATTTTTTAGCCAGCTTTACAGTTTGATCCCTGCTTTCCGAATCAACCAAAATAATTTCATCTGCCCAATCGACACTCCTCAAGCAGTCCGTAATTGAATCTTCTTCATCTTTCGTTATAACAATTATAGAGATTTTTTCCATTAGAAAAATTTGAAATTCATGCAGAAAAATAACTTTAATTTACCTATAATGAAAGGCAGAGGAAAGCAGTGGAAAATGAATTACAGTACCAATTATCTTAACAGTGCAGTATATTTTTTGATATTCGGAATCTTTTTTCTAATGAGTAAAAATTTACAGGTCGGATTTTGGGAAAGCGCTGTAAAGCAAGCGATCTTCTTCCATATCTTGTGGAAAATATTTTTTGTTTTTTGATAATTTAGATGAAGCAGGGATTATGAAATGAAAATAAAACAGGAATTCGATTGCTCAAATTCCGGTTGTAAAAGATTATAAAAAACTTCAGATTTTATTATAAATCTATTTTTTACCAGGTATTATAATTTGATTAGTTCTACTCTTCTATTATTAGCTTTTCCTTCCTGTGAATTATTATCCGTGACCGGCTGCGATTCACCTTTGCCGTCTGTTTCTATTCTTGAGCCATCAATCCCGAACTCTGAATTCAACGTATTTTTAACAGAAGCAGCACGTCGTTTGGAAAGATCTAAATTAGATGCATCGTCCCCGTCGCTGTCTGTATGTCCTACAATTTTCACTTTAACTGAAGAATTTTCCTTTAAGACATTGGCTATTTCTTTTAATGTTCCATAAGACTCAGGTTTAATTTTATCTGAATTTACATCAAACAAAATTCCGTGTGTAACAAGTTTTCCTTCAGTTAAAAGTTTACTCCGCATATCCGGTTTGCCGGTGGCAATACGCAGATTTGTTATATATAAAAAAGGTTTTTGATCATCAGTTTGTCCTGTGCTGAATCTTATATGGTCTATTACCAAATCTGAACCTAGCAGCTTGGGCAGGTCATAAATTTTTTCTTCGTTTAACCAGAACCGGACTCTTTGTTTTTGGAATGAAAACGATACACGAACTTTTTCGTTTTTGCTATTACTTAAAATATTTACATCCTTCGTATTGTTTACATTCCCATAATTCTGATCCTTCCAGCCTGAAATAGAAACACTGCCGCCATTTATTGCAAAAGAGCAGCCGCCGTTTCCCGGCACTAATGCATCGATACCTTCATCTTCACCTTTGCCCGAAATAAATTCGATATTATATTGAGTCTCATTTGTTGGGGATGCAGGGGCATAAACTAAATCATATTCAAGAGTAAAATTTTCGCCGAAAGAACCTTTCATATCGGGCATAAATGTTCCCCCATTCCCAACCTGGAACCAGTGACTGGGATAGTTATTGAGTGTAACAACCTCTCCGCTGCTGTTTGTATTCCATAAAGCCGGAAAGTCACCGATATTATCCTGTGAAAAATCTTCATAAAACAACACTTGATCTCCAGGAATGAAATCATATTTTGAAAATGACTTAAGTTCTTCTTCTTTCACGGTTGAGGATGAATTCTTAGAAACATTTCCTTCATCATTGCTTTCTTCTTCGGCACTATTTTCCTCCTTTTTTTCTTCATCTTGATTTTCCGTGGCTTCGTCTATTGTTTTATCAATCGCCTCATCGGTCTCTTCCTCGGCTTTTTCTTCAACTTTATCTTTAACTTTGTCAAGAATATCAAACTGAGCATAACCTATCGAAATTGAAAAACATATTAGTATAATTAAAATTGATTTCATAAAAACCTCACCTTATTTTTTTCTCATACATGAATCCAAAAACTATTTTTCCCTGTAAGTGAACATACTGCATTAAGTCTTTCAGGAGTTCATGTACAAATCGTTTGTTGGGATAAGTCTATTTAAGTCGCTTATTAAAATGTTATATTTAAAATAAGGAATTTTTTCCCCTGAAACATAAAAAAAATAAGAGTTGAGAAATTTATGAAAAAAATAGCGGTTTTAGGCGGCGGAATGATGGGATCAGCTATAGCAATTGATTTAAGTACAAATTATGCGGTTGAAGTAATTGATTTGACAGAGAATAAGAAGCTCAGCAGTCGTTTTAAGCAGCTAAATATTAAAACTACCATTGCTGATTTGACTGATTTTAAGCTAATCCCCCTTTTAATAAAAGATGCTGATTTAGTAATCGGGGCAGTGCCAGGCTATATAGGATTTAAAGTACTCAAGAATGCTATTAAAGCCGGAAAGAATATAGTCGATATCTCTTTTTTTAGTGAAAATCCGTTTCAGCTTAATGAGCTGGCAGAAAGAAAAAATTTAACAGCAGTAGTTGATTGCGGAGTTTCCCCCGGTCTAAGCAATCTTATCCTCGGTTATCATAATAAAAAAATGAAAGTAGAATTTTATGAATGTTTAGTAGGCGGACTTCCTTTCAAACGTAGTTTACCTTTTGAATACAGCGCTTCATTTTCACCTATTGATGTTATCGAGGAATACACCCGTCCGGCAAGATTAATGGAAAATGGGAAAATAGTTATTAAACCTGCTTTATCCGAGTTAGAGAATTTAGAAATAGAACCTATTGGAACTCTGGAATGTTTTAATACAGACGGATTAAGAACGATTTTAAAAACTATGCTGATACCGAATATGAAGGAAAAAACTTTAAGATATCCCGGGCATATAAATAAAATAAAATTTTTAACTGACTGCGGATTCTTCAATTCGGAATCAATTAAAATTAACGGAAATTCCTTACGTCCAATTGATTTTACTGCTAAAATTTTATTGCCAATTTGGCAACAGGAGAAAAACCAGGATGAATTTACATTTATGAAAATAATTATAAGAGGGAAAGAAAAGGGAAAGCCGAAAGAACATATTTATGAATTATTTGATAGATATGACAAAAAAACTGGGACAACTTCAATGGCAAGAGCTACCGGCTATACCTGCACAGGAGCAGCAAAATTGATTTTAGAAGAAAAATTTTTGAAAAAAGGAATTTGTCCGCCGGAATATATCGGGGAGAATGAAAATTGTTTTGAGGAGATTATGAACCATTTAGCCGCAAGAAATATTAAACTTAAGCATATTGAAAGAGATATTTGAATTAGGTAAGTTCATCTACAAATTCCCAAAAATAATAGAGGAGTTCAATATGAATTTAGTTGACCGGGCTAAAAACATCATCTTAAACCCATCTAAAGAATGGGAAGTAATAAAAATGGAAACCATTTCCAACTCGGATTTATTCACCAAATATGCTTTAATCCTTGCGGCTATTCCTGCAGTTTGCGGATTCATTGGATACAGCCTTTTTAATATTTCCTACGGTTTATTTTCTTACAAACTCTCTATAGGCAGCAGTATTACATGGGCTATTCTGCATTATATTCTCACCTTAGGGGGAGTGTACGTATTAGCATTCATAATTGATGCGCTTGCTCCAACCTTCGGCTGTACAAAAGACTTAAATGCTGCCTTAAAAATAGCCGTATTTTGCTATACTCCGGCATGGGTATTTGGGGTATTCAATCTTTTCCCTGTACTTAGCATTATAGTTCTTTTAGCAAGTATTTATTCGCTTATCTTATTGTATATGGGTTTAGAGAGAGTAAAAAGCGTACCCAAAGATAAAATGGTTGCTTATTTTATTGTAACACTTATTGTAGCAATCGTTGTTTATATTATAATTGGAGTAATAATAAATGGAGTAGTATTTAGCGGCTATTATTTGTCGGAATTCTAAGGGATTTTATAAACCCCCGGTATATTTTTAACCGGGGGTCAAATTAATGGTTGACCGGTGTTTTGAATTTGAGTATCAAGTAATGCTGATTACAAACACAAAATAAAATAATGAATCTTCCGATTTATTGATTTTACAGTCTTTTGTTATTAGCTTTTCATTAATTCCTTCTTTTTTTTCGTTCTCCATTCTGCAAATAAAAAATTGATATTAACTTACTATTTGGAGGATTACCAGATGAAGATTGTTCAGCATATATTAGACAGAAAGGGAAATGAAATCTGGACTATACCGCCCCACTCTACAGTTTTTGAAGCATTAAAATTAATGGCTGAAAAAGAAATTGGAGCATTGCTTGTCCAGGACAAAGAAAAAGTTGTAGGTATTATTTCGGAACGTGACTATGCAAGGAAAGTGGTGCTAAAAGGAAAATCGTCCAAAGATGCACCGGTAAAAGATATCATGTCCGAAAAAGTCATTTATGTAAAGCCTTCAACTAGCGTAGAAGACTGCATGGTTCTAATGATTAATAAAAGAATTAGGCACCTGCCTGTTTTTGATAATGAACGCCTTGCAGGCCTAGTTTCAATCGGTGATGTGGTAAAAGAAATAATTGATGAGAAAGAGGTCG
>CAYSGP010000215.1:0-3370 GCA_964430095.1 uncultured Ignavibacteriaceae bacterium | reverse complement strand
CTTTTACAATTTCAGATTTGGCAACTTTTTCAGCAGGAAGACTACCGTGGAAACTCGCCACTCCATCAAGGTCTGCTCCTGCTAAAGCCATGTTCAGCACTACGCCGCCTCCAAAACAATAACCGATTGCTGCAATTTTAGTTGTGTCGGTTTCATCCTGCTCTTTTAACAGGGCAACTCCTGCCATGAATCTTGCTTTGGCAGTATCGGGATTCTGTCCAATGAACGCAGCAAGCTGCTGTGCATCTTTCGGATTATCTGCCCGCTTTCCATTGCCGAACATATCGATAGCTAATGCAATATATCCGGAATCGGCAAGCATATCTGCTCTCCTTCTAGAGTAATCATTATTCCCCCACCATTCATGGATTACAATTATACCGGGTCTTTTCCCTTTTTTATTTTCGTCATACGAAATGTATCCCTTCATTACAGTTCCGCCGGCAGAATAAAGAACTTCGCGTCTCACTACAGACGGTTCTTCCTTTGTTTTTGGCTGCTCTTTTTTTTCTGCACAGTTTAACGCAATGAATAAGAACAATAATATGATAAACACATATTTCATAAATCCTCCAGCCTGTTTTAAGAATTATTAGTTAAAGCAAGAATATTTTTTGGATTAACAACAGGTCTATCATTTTAACTAAATACAATTCAGCTTTACCGGGCGGCTTCGCAGAACGGAGCCTTAATTTTACTTCACAATAATCTTTCCCATCATTTCCTCATGGTATGTGCAGAAATACGGATAAGTGCCGGGTTTATCAAACTTAAAAGTATATTCATCTCCTTTTCCCATCCGCTTTGAATGAAAAAGCTTATTCGGTTCATAGGGTGTTCCGCTGGCAACATTATGTTTTGCATTATCCTTGTTAATCCATTTAACTGTTGTTCCGGCGCTTACTGTTTTTTCCTTCGGAACGAATTCCTCGTCCTTCATTGTTATTTCAACAGTACCGGAACTATCAGCATATATAAGATATTCATCTGCAGAGCTCTTTCCAGGATTCTTACTAGATAGAAATTCGGCTGCAGAAGAAATAAGAATTATGATGAACATTAACAGTGTTCCTGTATTTTTTCCGGATAATTCCATATAAGCCTCCTTTCAATTTTTAAACATATAATCTCTTATTTAAGTATGTTAATTATTGAACCGGGGACAATTTTTCTATATTTTAAATCACCGCACAGCATGTAAATATTATTCTGTTCAAAAGCTTTATCACAGGGATGAAAGAAGAAACATGAAAAATTCAATTTTTAATTTCCTTTTTATCCTGCTTGGAGCGTCTGTGTATGCTCAATCCAATCCTCCCAAAACGGTTCCTTTTGTAGATCTCGAAAAATACAGCGGTTTATGGTATGAGCTTGCTAAAATTCCGAATAAATTCCAGGCCCAATGCATAAGAGGAACAACTGCTCAATATACCTTAAATGATGAAGGTGAAATAAGTGTGCTTAATTCATGTATAGATGAAGATAATGAAGTTGACCAGGCAGAAGGAGTAGCAAGAATCGCAGATAAAACTTCCAACGCAAAACTTGAGGTAAGCTTTGTAAGCTTTTTGGGGTGGAGGCCTTTCTGGGGTGATTACTGGGTAATCGGGCTTGATGAAAATTATAAATGGGCAGTGGTAGGAACACCCGACAGGAAGTACGGCTGGATATTGAGCCGCACTAAAAAGCTCACTCCTGAAACAATGGAAATGATATTTAAGATTATTAAAGAACAAGGATATAATCCTGAAGATTTTAAAATAAGTGAACAATCATAGCTGTATTAGAAGTTCTTAAAACTTAACTGAATCTTTTTCTTAAAATCTCAGGAATTCGATAAAAATCACCTCTTTATTTTGATTCATTTCACTAGAATTCTGCAAACTGCTCACAAAACAGCTTTATAGTGATTTTAATCCTACTATTTTTAATTAATATATCTAAATTATTGACGTGCAAAATGAGATGTAAATAATTAAAAGGAAAGGATGTAAGTATGTGCAGACTAAAGAAAATCATGGTGAACTTGTTCTTGTCTGGGGCAATTGCTTTGCCGGCAGGATTGTATGGACAGGATAACACCGGCACAAGCAGCAGCAGCTTTACGCCGACTCAGCTTGACCAGGCTTTTGCCAGGCTAGATGAAACACCTGATGATAACGTTAAAACTGAATTGGAAGGAGTTGCAGAATCACACGCCAAAGATCTCCAAAGCAAGCTGGGATTAGATGATGCTGCATACAGTGATATTAAAGATGCTATTAACGATTATCTCGAAAAAGGGTGGACAGATAGGGTTGAATTAGCACGGGAAGCCGGTGATCCCTCTGCTTACCGGGATAAATCAGCCGACCTTGCTTACTTGAGAGTAGATCTTGCTGAACAGATTAAAGATGAAATCGGCGAAGGAAGCGAAAGCAAATGGAATACTAATGCAGTCGGTTTCTGGACTTCATTGGATCAGGCGGATTTTCATGTGAAAGCTAAAGAAGCAGGCATAGCCACAAGCAGCGTAGATGAAAACTCCGGAATGATGAATCAAAATAATATGAACCAGGACCAGATGAATATGAATAATGATCAGCAGAATATGAATGAAGGTCAGCAGAATATAGAGCAGAACCAGGAAAATACTGATGAAGATCAAAGCAGTACGGACCAGACTGATCAGGATCAGAATACAAACTCTCAGGACCAAAGTACAGATGAGAATCAGAACAACCCTGATCAAGGTCAATGAATAACGGATCATTATAGAAGATAGAGATCATTTTTCATATTCTTTAAGGAAAACGGCCAATAAGTTAAAATCCTTTTGAAAAAATAGGAGCTTACTTATTGGCCGGTGTATTTTAAATAGGTTATTTGTTAAATGATGCTCAAAGGTTGGCTCTGCTCTACACTTTCCTCGTTTTTACCTGAAAATTATCCCAGTTCTTACTAAAAGCTTGTTATACTATCAATTTTTTCATTTCAATTATGGTTTAATTTTTGAGTCAATGCTGTATCAATTTTTGTGAGCTTAATAAATTATGAAACATTATATTTTTTTAGTACTAACCGCTTTTTCTTTAGTACTCTTCAATGGTTGCAGCGATGAGGAAACTACTGCACCTGATCCGTTAACGTTACTTAATATAATTGTAAAAACATCAAATGATTCCTTAGCTGTCAGCGGTGCAAATGTGGTGCTGTATAATGCAGATAACGGAGAAGCAGTCTCCCGCGCGTTTTCAGGCAGTGACGGTGCAGCAAAATTTGAAGCTGCGCTTTCAGGAAACTTTTATGTGAGAATATCCGCTCAAAAATATAATGAGCTGCCTGAAGGAAGTGTGAGTCCTGTCCCGTTCTCTCTTGCAGCAGGACAGAT
>CAYSGP010000214.1:0-7269 GCA_964430095.1 uncultured Ignavibacteriaceae bacterium | reverse complement strand
TATATAATCAACAGCTTTTGATTCCGTTGAGGGATAAGTTTCGTCAATTTTTTTTGCATCAAACCAGCCCCAATTCTTTGCCCAAAGATGGAAAGTCATATAATCAATATAACGGCTTTTATGTGCATTCAGATAATATTCTTCTGACCCGAGGCTTCCCATTGTACCTTCATTTCCGGTTGTAACCAAATGGTTTGGGTCTATTGAATGAATAAATGCAGCAGTAGTATCCACCCAGCGGTAATAGTTTTCAACCTGTTCAGGAGATCCCCAAGGGCGCGGCTCGTTTGCCAGCTGCCAGGCCATAATTGCCGGATCTTCATAATAGTAATAATCATTGAATTTATTTTTTCTGGTTATGATCATTCTTATAAATTCTTTGAACTGCCGGTTGGCTTTTTCATTAGTATAAAAAGTTGCGGAGAGTCTCATAAATTCACCCCAGCCGAACTCAGGGTTTTCAGGGTCGGCAACTTTACCGGTTTTATTAGATGCAGAATCCGGAAACCAGGCATTATATTGCGCCATTCCTCCCGACCATTCCCAATAATTATTCAGGAAAACAACTGCATACATATTGCGCTTGCCCATTTCATTTAAAAGAAAATCCAATCCTTCAAGAAGATCTTCATCATATTGACCAGGTGAATTTTGTATAGCCGGCTTTAGTGAATTTTTAATTTCGGATTTTTCAGATGCAGCAAGTATCCTGAGGTTTGTAATCCCCAAAGATTCCAATAAATCCAGTTCCTTTATTAATCTATCCCTATCACCGGTCTCTCCGCTGGAACCCAAATAACAGCCGTACCAAAGGTTTGTTCCGAGAAAGTAATAAGGTTTATCATCTAACTGAAAATGAATTCCATTTACTTTAATATATGAGGGAGTTTTATGGAAAAGAAAAGTTGAGCAGCCGGTGATAAATACGGCAATCCAAATTTTTATAAAAAGATCTGCAGCCCTTTTAATATTCCTGCTCCATAAATAATATATATAACTTATCTTTTTCGGCATTTTATTAAGACAGAAATGATGCCATTTTGTAAATTCCCGTTTAATTATTTAACTAAACAAAAAGCTAATAATCACCCAAAAAGTTTTTCTTTCACTTAATTAATGATTATTATCATAATAATTCTTTATCAATTTAATAAAAGAAATTTATTGCGGAAATTCTAAATTAAGCTGGTAATCATAGTTTTTCAGGATAAGTTATCTGGGTAAATTCTTTTACAATTCCTTATTTTAAGTCTTTTTGTAATTTTAATAAAACCATTAATATCTTTTTTCATTTATTGATTTAAACCTAAAATTAAAGCAATAATTCATAAAACGATGGCATAAACGTTGAAACTTACCAAACCTGAGGACAAAAAACTTTTTTCTAAAATCATGAACATTAGAATTAAACAAAAGTGGGGACTGCTGTTTCTGCTCTTTGTTACGATTGCTTACATCATAATTTTTTCCGCATTAAACAAAAAACCTGACAGCGGCGTGGTTGAAATCTATTTTGCAGATAGAATTACTGCTGCTCATAAAGTTTTAATTGAAAAGTACAACAAGATGCGTGAAGGGAAAGTCAGGGTAATAGGAATTGATTTTCCAAATTTTGATTTCAGCACCAATGAAAGAAAGGAAATGCTGGCTCGTTCACTTAGGGGCAGAGGAGACGGCATAGATTTATTCGCCGTAGATATTGTCTGGGTTCAGAGATTTGCGAAATGGTGTGAACCATTGGATAAATATTTTTCAGAATCAGAAAAAGGAAGAATAGTAAATTCTGCAATGCAATCGTGCTATTACGACGGAGAACTGGTAGCGGCGCCTTTGAACAGGGTACAAGCAATACTTTATTATAGGGATGATTTGTTGAGAAAATTAAAAAACTATGAAAAAATAGTTAAAAAGATCAAGAATAATGTCACCTGGTCTGAGTTCATAGAATTAAAAAGAGAATTTAATCCGGATAAACCTTTCTATATTTTCCCTGCAGCAGAATATGAAGGTTTAATATGCGTTTTTATGGAATCGCTCTTGAGTTTGAATAAAAATTATTTTAAAGAGAATGGGTTCAATCTTAACACTCCTGAGGCAGCTCAGGCGCTTCAATTGCTGGTTGATTTGGTGAATAAATATAAAACCACACCTCCTGTTGTAACTGAATTCACCGAAATTCCAAGCTTTGAATACTTTATAAAAAATGACGGGTTATTTATCTGGGGATGGCCGGTGTATGATAAGGATTTCAAAGATAAACCATTTGATCCTCTCAAAGAAAAGCATTTAAGAAAAGCCCCGGTACCGTATTTTAAGTCGGGCGTGCCTGTATCCATTTTCGGCGGCTGGAATTTAATGGTTTCAAAATTTTCGAATAAGAAAGAAGCCGCTGTAGATTTTTTAAAATTTTTATTAACGAATGAATCCCAGGAAATTTTTTATAAGGAGAGCAGCTACTATCCGATTATAAAAAATTTTTATGAAAATCCGAAGTATTTAAAAAAGTATCCGGAAATAGAAACTTTTAAAAAATTAATGAAGACCGGAGTTTATCGTCCTGCACACGAAGATTATACTAAATATTCAAAGATTATGTCTTTTTATTTTAAAGAGGCGATACAGAATAAAATTTCTGTAAGTAAAGCATTGGTTGAATGCACAAATTCTATCAGGACAGACAAGCTGATGATTAAAGAATTTTAAGATCATTCAATGTATAAGACAAAAATATTAAACAAGCTTTCCCAGTATAAATTTGAAATAAGGCACATTACCATATTCTTCACCATTCTGATACTCTTTCAAATTTTAGTTGCATTTATCCAGAAATCTTCTCTGGAAAATTTCCTTTCCGAAACCCAGGCGTGGTACCGTAAATACTCGGCGGAAAGACTTGCAATAGTAACATCAACCAGCATGGAGCTTTTATTCGAAAATTTGTTTCTGCATAAAACATTTACCGATTTTGAAGACAAAGAAATTATATACTCCTTTAATGTTATTTTCAAGCAGCAGCGTCTGCAGAAAAGTGTTGAAGATATTTGCCTTATCTTAAGCAGGAATCACAGGCTGTATGTTATAGACAGCGGCCAAAAACTTCATTCATATTTAACAGGGACTCTTTTGCCTTATGATGCCCCCGATAATCTTCACGGTGAAGGAGTAGAATTATATATTTCAGAAAAGGATAAAATAAAATCTGAAGAAGTAATTTCAAGTTCACTTAAGAATCAAAATACTTTCAATATACTTGTACCTTTTGTTCCCGACGGCGAATACATCGGTGTAATGTACATGCGTATTACTCCCGATTTTTCATTCCTTACAGATGAAGTAAGCGCAAACTTTAATCTTGTTGCTGTTGTTTATTCATCATTAATTTTTGTCGGACTAATTGCCATTTTTCTTATCTCATCCCAGGCCGTAAAAGAAAGGAACGAGGCGCAGCAGAAATTATATGAAGAACATGAAGAGAATTTAAAGAAGCAGATAAGGCTGGAAAAGGAATCACTGTTTACAAAACGCATCTATCATACACATCATAAAGCGGAAAAAATTATAGGGTTTATAAAGGAAGATGTGCGTCAGATGAACAGTGAAAATCTTGTGGAATTAAAAAATAAGGTGATTACTTATTCAAACTTTATCTCAAGAATTATTTATGATATGAAATGGTATGATCATCAGATTAACACAATCATTAATCCTATGTTTTATACTGATATTAATCAGGTGATCAGGTTCATTGTTAAATATGTTTTTTTACGGCTTTCCAGCAAAAATGAAATGTTTGATTTTGAATTGACCCTGGATGAATCGCTCCCGTTTGTAAACGTAAATGAGTTTGTTGTGTGGGAAATACTCGAGCCTTTAATCCAGAACAGCATAGATCACGGAAATAAAAGATCAATTAAAATCGGTATCTGTACAAAGTACGATAAAGAAAAAAATATTTCAAATATAGTTATTTCGGATAACGGAGTGGGAATTAAAAATGAACTTCTGCGAACAAACAAAGAAGGAATTAAAAAAATATTTCTGGAAAATGAATCCACAAAAAAAATCGACGGAGCTAATTCCGGATACGGCTGCTTTATTGCTTATCAAATGGCGGTCGAGAGATGCGGTTGGGAGATGGATGCCGTAAATCTTGATCATTCCGGGTGTATGTTCACCATTAAAATTAAAAGGTAAACCATGGATCGAAACGATAGAATAAATATTCTCCTGCTTGAGGATGAAGAATTTGACGTAAAAAGAGTAAAAAAAACAATCAGCTATTATGAAACCCGCATTAAGGTTTTGGACGTGGTTTCAAACGGAAGAGCCGCCCTGGAATTAATAAAAGACCACCCGGACAAGTATGATATTGTCATCCTGGACTATCAGATCTCGGGTGGGCTGAAAGGAGAAGAATTAATAACTCAAATAAAAAACCTTGATCAGTTTATACAGATCATCGTTATCACAAAAATGACAATTAATATCACAAATTATGATTTTGCAAACAGTCTTATGCGTGCCGGCGCTTTCTGGTACTGTACAAAATATCCCGGCAACATCGAAGATTACATTTATCAGCCTACCGATTTTATTCTGAGCATTTTCAATGCTTATGAAAAAAAACGGCTGGAGAAATATAAACTGAGATCGGATAAAAAATTAACTCAGAATATCCAGAGCCTGCTGGAGATGAAGAAAATTATAGGGGAATCGGAACCGATTCTGCAGCTGAAGGAAAGTATTGAAAAGTATGCAAAGAGCGATGTTAATATTTTAATTAATGGTGCATCCGGAACAGGCAAAGAGCTGGTTGCATGGAATATTCATCTGAAGAGCAAAAGGAAATATGAAAATTTTATTCCCATTAACTGCGGCAGCATACCCGGAGAATTAATTGAAAGCGAGCTTTTCGGATATGAAAAGGGTTCTTTTACCGGTGCAAACTCGAACAAGCCTGGTTTGTTTGAAGTTGCCAATCATGGAACCATTTTCCTGGATGAAGTTGCAGAACTTCCTTTACCGGCACAGGTAAAACTGCTGCGGGTTATACAGGATGGGGAAATTGAAAAGATCGGAAGAACCGGGAAAATTAATGTGGATGTCAGAATTATAGCGGCTTCAAATAAAATTCTTGCCAATGAAGTAATGAACAATAAATTCAGAGAAGATCTTTATTACAGATTAAATGTTGTTCCGCTGGACATTGTTCCGCTGAGAAAACGCGGAGAAGATATAATCCTCCTTTTCGATCATTTCCTGGAATACTTCAGCAGGGATATGGATGTGAAAAAACCGGATGTTGATGAAAAGGCTAAGGAAATATTATTGAATTATAAATGGCCCGGGAATGTAAGAGAGCTGCGGAATATTGTACAGAGATTGATAATTAACAGCAATGGAATAATCACTGCGAAGGATATAAGCAATCCGGCCATTCTGAGAAATCATATAGTCCTTAAAGAAGAAACCAACTTTGAGGATCTTTATGCCGGCCAAGTGCTTCCGCTTAAGGATATGGAAAAAATATTCCGCACTAAATATTTTAAATATGTAAGAAGCATTTCCAGCTCCGATTCCAGCGCTGCCGAAAAGCTCGGCATGGCTCCTTCTAATTTCTACAGGATGTGCAAAGAGCTGGGAATCAAGTAGCATTGCGGATTTCGGACTGCGGATTTCGGATTTGTTACCTGTGTTTTTAAATTTATCAAGATTAAGAGAAGGAGAAAGAGAAAGATTGCTGCCGTAGATGCTGCAGATTTCGAAAAAACCTTACTCTTACTTATTTAACCTTAGTAACATCAAAAACAGACCGAAGATTTACTTATTACCTTATTTTTCTGTATAAACACACATAAACAAAATTCTAAGGTTCTTTGTTGTGCTTATAATTAAATCCGCAATCCGAAATTCTTTTTTAATTCGCCTTTCTATTATATTTGATCCATGGAACCGGATGCATCTAATAATCCTCAAAATATTTTTACCAAAAAATTAAATCTTCTTATTCCTATCCTTCTTTATTTTTTTTCATTTCTGCTTCTTCTTGCGCCGATCACTCCGGCAATTATCCCATACACAATCGTATATATTTCAACATCTCTGCTCTTCATTTTTATATGCTACTTTATTTTAAAGACGGATATCGATGTCAAATTTATATATGCCTTTGTTATAGTTTCGGTTTTATTAAGAACCGCAGTAATATTTGTTCCTCCTACCGGTTCGGATGACTATCTGCGTTATGTTTGGGACGGAAAAGTTTTGGCGAACGGCATCAATCCTTATCAATATGCACCATCAGATGCCGCACTGCAGAATCTTCATTCTGAAAAACTTCCTTCCCTAGTAAAATTCCCGGAAATAAAAACAGTATATCCGCCGGCTGCCGAAGTCTTTTTTTATTTAGGTTATTTGATAGGGGGGGAAAGCTATTACGGAATAAAATTTTTACTGCTGGTGTTTGAACTGCTTGCTTTATTTGTTTTCTGGCAGCTTTTAAAAAAACTTAAATTGCCTTCCAAGAATATTCTGTACTATGCTCTTTGTCCTCTTCCGGTTTTCCAGTTTTTTATCGATGCCCATGTTGACGGATTCGGAATTTCTTTACTGCTCCTTTTTGTCTACTTTTATTTTAATAAAAACTATTTGTTAAGCTCTCTTTTTTTAGGATTATCTATTTGCGTGAAGCCGGCGGGCTTAATATTAATTCCTATAATATTTTTTCATCAAAAAGGTTTGTTTAAAAAGATTACGGCTTCCTCACTTCCACTCATTCTCTGCGCCTTATTTTATTTTTTCTTCAGCCTTTCTGCAAATCCTCTTGAAGCACTGAGCAATTTTACGGTTAACTGGACATTCAACGGATTTATTTTCAATATAATAGATTCCTTTATAAAGGATAATCAGAAATCAAGATTAATCTGCGCCATTGCATTTATTATATCTTACATACCGGTGATTTTTTCAAAAAAAGATTTTATAAAAAAAATTTATTATTCTGTTTTTATTCTCCTTGTTTTTTCCCCCATTGTCCACCCATGGTATGTATCATGGCTTGCAGTGCTTCTCCCGCTTTCAGCAAACTTCAGCGGTTTTATTTACTGCGGGCTAATCAGCTTAACTGCAGTGACCATATTAAATTATCAACTTTATGGAAAATGGAATGACTCCCCGCTAATATGGTTCATGGAATATCTCCCTGTTCTGTTTCTTCTTGTTTATGAATTCTTTATGAGTGATAAAGAGAAAGAAGATGTTGGGGACAAA